>CBDUQP010000019.1:0-32607 GCA_965369385.1 uncultured Phycisphaerales bacterium | reverse complement strand
CGAGCAGGTGTCTTGTCAGGGTAGTGTGCAGGCTGCGATCAAGTTCATCGATAACATAGACCTTCTTCGAACTGGTGGCCGAGATGTCCAGAAACGCGGGCAGCAAATCAATGACTCGCTGTGAACCATCCGATTCCTGGTTGATTTCAAACTTGGTTTCCGTTCCATCCGCGTTCTGATGGAAGGTGACCAGCTTCTTGGCCATCAATTGTCCATCTTCTCGAGTGATCAAGATGCGATCACTGGTCAGAGGATGGAACAGAAGGGCGGGCATATCTTCTTTCACGTTCTCTTTGAGACTTGCTTTCACGGACTCGGGTATCTCAATGCCATCAAAGGGAATAGCCTCGTCGCCTAGATGGGCAATGCCTGTGTCAAGTTGCGGTAATACCTCGTTCATTGTTGCATAGAGCGGGTTCTTTTTGTCAAGGAACACTCCGAATCTCGCATCAGGGGCTATTAGGACCAATGTGTCTTTGAACCAGTCATGAACGGGGCGAAAGTTCTCCACCTTCTGTGATACCGAATTGGTCAAGAACAACTGATTGTCCCCGGTACCTCTGAAGGCAAACTGCAGAAATTGATCCTTCTCCAAAGGTCCGTCAAATTCAATCCTGTCGTTGCATCGGTCGTAAAGGACTATCTCGCGGGTTGCAGTGATCTGGACGAGTTTTTCTTCTAGGACTCCCTTTCTCGTGACGGCGAAACTGAACTCGTAGATGAGGTTGTCGACAAAAAGCTCAAAAGCGAATCGCGAAGGTTGTTCCGTATCTCCCAGACCCAATTTGAAGGGCTCGACCGGGATCAGGTTGTCGGGTTGCGTTCCGTTGACGATTAACTCTTTGGCAAAACTCAACGCATTGAAGAAGTTGGTCTTGCCTGAAGCGTTACCACCATAGATGGCCGCAATCGGAAGAATTCTTGGTTGCCGCTTGCCAATACTGGGGACACGTTCCTTGTGCTGGTGTTCTCGACCGGCAATCATTGAGAATTCGACGGGGTCACGAAAGGACATCCAGTTTTCAATTGTGCATCGAACTAGCATTGGCTCTGCTCCTTAAGAGAAAAAATCTCCTCTACAGCTATCTATTGTCTCTTCGGCAACAATAAAGTCAATCTGAAAGAGAAAATATCTCCCTATTCTGAAAATATTGGATCAGGCGTTCATTGTCGGGTCATGCTCTCCGGTGGGGCCAAGGTATTGGATGGCATCGCGGTGGGGCGAAGTGGCTTTCTATCTAGTTCTTTGTCCCGGCGAAACTGATGGGTATTAAGTCTTCATAAGTTCTTGCCTGCCAGTTGCTACTGGCAGGTTGCCATCGGTCATTATTCGTGGGACAGAGCACTAGAATAGCAATGGCTTAGAGGACGAATTTGCGGGGTCAGAAGTGATTCGATACGTTTCAGTGGTGAATGGCGATGGTGCCTTTTATGTGGCGTTTGGGTGTTTTGGGGTGATTGTGGACAGGTGGGTGGTGGTTTGGGAACTGGTTAGTTGGGGCGGTTTTGGGCGGGGGAATGGGGGTTGGTGGGGTTGGTTTTGGGGCTTTCTGTGTAAGACTTTAGGAAAAATGCAAATCTCGGCAGATTTTTCTGATTTTTCGCTTCCCTATGGTCCCATTTCCGCAATAATTGCAATAGACGTTTTACAAAACGTAAAAATAGATCAATGGACTATACGAACACAGACAATTCGAGCGAGAATTCGCAGGACAGAGCGGGTGGCCCGGGCCAGTCACGCGGACTTGGCGAATTGGATACTGTCGGTCAGTTAGGCAGGTCGGGCTGCTCTGCCAGCTCGGACCAGCCATGCGGGTCTGGCGACTGCGGTAGTATCGGACAGCCACGCAGGTGTGGTGCCCCCGGCAGTTCTGGCCAGTCACTCGGCTCCGACGGTTTAGAGAACTATGGTAGTTCGCAACACCAGGCATCTGGCGATGCCGGTGTGGATGTTGTCGCTTCTGCCAATGCGGCCAACGCAGCCAATGATGCCGGCAAGGATGCTGGTAGCAGTGCTGGTAGCAGTGCTAATGGTAGTGCTGGCGATGGCAATATCGATGCGGGCTTTGACGGGGATGCTCAGGTGGCGGCGGATTTCGCGGCCGCAGGTTTTACGGCTTCGGGTTCTTCGGATGCATCAGTCTCGGCCTCGGATTCGGATGCTTCTGCTGTTGTGAGTTCGGGAGCCACTGCTACTGGCGTGTTGTCGCAGCGGTCGAAGGTGGCTGAGCGTTTTCAGGTTCCGCTTCGGGGCGCGTATGACAGGCCGGCTTCAAGGCCCTTACCGCCCAAGCTGTATCGCATCGGTGAAGTGGTGGACTACTCCGGCCTAAGTCGCCAGACGATCCACAACTACACCACTATGGGACTGATAAGAGAATCCCGCTGGACACCCGGCGGGCATCGGCTTTATGACGAGTCGACATTCGAGCGACTCAACAAAATCGCGAGTTTCAAGGCAGATCGCAAATCGTTAGAATTCATGCGGGATTACTTCGCCGGGATCGATCATTAGCAGGCGAAGTTGCGTGAGTTGTCAGGAAGAACGCTTATGTTTAGCCTCAGGGTCATGGAGGACCCAGGCAGATGGAATTGTTGAAACAGAAACTCATTGTGGCAAGGGCAGCCGTTAGCGGAATGACTCCGCGCACGCGGATGTTTGCCATTGCAAGCGTGCTGCTTGTGCTGGCCGGTGTGGCTTGGATCATTGTGTCCGTCGCCGGTTCGGGCCAGATGGTGGCTATTTCCTCGTCTATGCAACGCACGCAATTGCAGCAAGCACGTCATGTTCTGGCGTCGGCTGGCATGGACTATGAAATCCACAAGGGCGTGATTTGGGTTCATGATGCAGATAGGGACGGCGGCCGAAAGCTGCTGGCGGGCATGCAGTCTGCCGGCGACGGTGCTACCGCGTCGGGCGCATCGGGCTTCGAACAGCTCGCGGGCGAATCGGGACTGTGGCGCACTAATAGCCAGAACCAGCGAAGGTGGCAGGCCCGCAAGATGTCCGAGCTTGGTAGCCTGATTGCCGCTATGGAGCCGGTAAAGGCAGCGGCTGTGCTGTTCGAGCCGGGCCAGCGTGGCGGACTGGGCCAGCGAAAATCCGCATCGACAGCCGCGGTGAAAGTCACCCTCCACAACAGTCGCCCGATATCCCCCCAACTGCTGGTCGCGATAGCCGATCTCGTTTCGGGCAGCATAGCATCGCTCAAATGTGACGACGTTCGCATCGTGGATAACCTGGGTAACAGTTACAGCGTGGACGCTTCGGTGCGCGGGGCAGCGGCGGTTGCTCGGCGTGAACAAGCCATGCGAGGCAGGCTTCAGGATCTGCTTAGCGATATTCCTGCTGTGCGGATAATGGTGCAATTCGGCGTCGGGCGAGGCAAGGCGGCGCGGGCGATTGTTTCGGTCCCGTCCAACTATCTGCGAGACACAAGCCGATCTGCGAAGGATAACCGGAAAGCGGCGGCCGCGAAGTTGGCGTCTATTCGCCTGCGGGTATCGCACCTGCTCGGTAGTCGTGATGTTACCGTAACTGAATATCAGACGCGACCGGGTTCGGGCGTTGCGGACTCTGCCGGTGCAGGCAGTATCAAGGCGAGTATTCCAGGGTGGGGTGTTCCGGTAATCACTGCGTTGGTTGGCGCGGTTCTTGCGGCATTGGCGGCGGTATGTGTCAGCAGGCGTCGCGGCGGGGCGTCGGTAGCCGGTGAAGCGTTGACCGGCCCGGTGGATAAGGCAATCAGCGATTCTGCAAATTCTACAAACTCATCGCATCGTTCCGTCGTGTCGGGGCAGTTGCGTTTTGGTTTCCTTGATGCGGTTAACGCTGCGGCTATTGGCGAGTTGCTTGCCGGTGAGCGTCCCGGGACGATGGCGGCAGTGTTGCATCATCTTCCGGCGTCCAAGCGATATGACGTGTTGGCGGGGATTGATGGTTCGATTCGCCGCAGTGTTTTGGATTCGCTGGAAACTTCCGCCCAAATACCGGCGGCTGTGCTTGACGGGATTGAGGCGGAACTGGCTGCGAAGGTGGCTTTGGATGCTTCTGTGTCGCGGAGTGAATTCCACGCTGACAAGTCTGCGACGGGCAGCGAGGATTGTGTTTTGGCGTTTGAGGATATCGTGAGAATGTCGGCCGACACGCTGGCCGGTGCACTGGCGGTTGTGGACATAGACGATCTGGCGATAGCGATGCGTACGGCGGCACGCGGAATCAAGAAGCGTGTGCTGGCGAGCATGTCATCGCTGGCGGCCAAGCGTTTGAAGAATCGTATGGAACGCCTGGAGCCTGTGCGTCTGAGCGAGGTGGAAACCGCCCAGCAAAGAGTGCTCGACGCGATTCGTAACGCTAGGCAGGAGCGATGGATATCGGAATCCAGGCAGGCAGTCGAACGTGTGGAGGTAGCCCAATGACCAAGGTAATGAAAGCCGATAGCGATCTCCCTGATGGCGTGTCTGTGCAGGAAATTCGCAAGCTGTCCGACTTCGCCGCCCAGGCAAGACAAGTGATTCTCGATGCCCGCCAACAAGCGGCCAGGATAGTCTCCGACGCGCGTGCCCAGTGCGAAGCGATTAAGCGCCAGGCCGTCGAACAGGGATATAACGAAGGCTTCGCTCGCGGACACAGTTGCGGACATGCCGAAGCCGCCGACAAGCAAGCTGTCACTCGTGTATGTACCAAGCCTGATGGCGGCGACGTTGCGAAACTCGCAATGGTTGCCCACGCGACGGTTCGTCAATTGGAAGTCGCACGCAAGCAGACACTCCAGATGCGAAGTGACGAGGTGCTGTCGTTTGCGATTCAACTCGCCTCCAAAATCGTCGGCGAAGTGGCTGCGGTTGACGTGTCTGCCGCCAGGATCAACCTTCATAAGGTGATGGAGTTGGTGCATACCGACGAAGTGACGGTGCATGTGAATCCATCTCAACTTGAACCCCTGCGTCAGGAGTTCCATGAACTCATAGAGACGCTAGGCCTGAACGAAAATGCGTGCATGCTTGCCGACGAGACTGTCTCTCCGGGCGGAGTTCGCGTCGAAACCGCACGCGGCCAGTATGACGCGACCATTGAGACGCAACTTCACAATGTGGCTCGCGCACTGATAGCCGGCGATAGCGGCCAGTACGTGAGCGAAGAAGGTAGAGCAGGAAGCAAATCTCAACCCCAGGGTGACTATGTCACAGCTTGAGCAGTACAAAAAGATTCTTCAGCAGGTTCAGCCGGTGACGGTGGCTGGGCGTGTTGTAGCGGTTCGCGGACTGACGGTTTCGGTCGGCGGATTTCCCGCTCCTGTGGGGGCGGGCTGCAGAATATTGTGCGGCGGCAAGACGATGGAAGCGCGGGTTGTGGGCTTCTGCGATAGCGAAACATTGGTCATGCCACTTGATGGAACCACGGGAATTTGCCACGGGGACCAGGTTGAATGCACCACCGTTGAACCCACAGTGCCCGTTGGCAATGACATGCTGGGGCGAGTGGTGGATGGTATGGCGCGGCCGATAGATGACAAGGGCCCGATTGCGGTAGATGCTCATGCAGAACTGTGGCCGCGTCCGATTTCCGCGATGCGGCGCGAGCGAATAACCGATCCGCTATGCACTGGCGTAAAGGTGATAGATGCGATGCTGACAGTTGGCGTGGGCCAGCGGATGTGCATTCTGTCCGGTAGCGGTGTGGGCAAGAGTGTGTTGCTTGGAATGATCGGTCGCAACGCACGTGTTGATGTGACGGTGGTTGGCCTGATCGGCGAGCGAGGCCGCGAGGTGAGAGACTTTGTCGAGCGAGATCTTGGTCCCGATGGTCTGGAGCATTCGGTAGTGGTTGTCTCCACCGGCGACGATCCTCCGCTGCTGCGGTTGCAGGCAGGCGCGACCGCTACGGCGATAGCTGAATTCTTCCGCGCCCAAGGCAAAAATGTTCTGTTGCTCATGGATTCGTTGACTCGCTTGGCGATGGCTCAGCGACAGATCGGACTGGTCGCAGGCGAGCCGCCGACCAGCAAAGGATACACCCCGAGCGTGTTCAATTTGCTTCCGCGATTGCTGGAAAGAGGCGGCCGCACTGAACAGGGATCGATAACGGGATTCTATACGGTGCTGGCAGAAAGCGACGAACTGAACGACCCGATAAGCGATGCGGTAAAGTCTGTAACTGACGGGCATATAATGCTTTCGCGACAGATGGCGAATCGCGGGCAGTACCCGGCGGTGGATTGCCTGCGTAGTGTAAGCCGCGTGATGGGCGATATCGCATCGCCTGAGCACATGGCTGCGTGGCGCAAGTTGCATGGCCAGCTTGCGCTGCATGATGAGATTCGCGATATGTGCAATATCGGGGCGTACAAGGCGGGCAGCAGCGTCCAGCACGATGCAGCGATCCAGGCGGAACTGCGGTCGCGGGCGTTACTGTCGCAAAGGTGCGACGAGACTTTCGAGATGAAGGATACGGTCGACAGCCTGATAGAGCTGGTTGGCTCTTTGGCGTCGAGCGAGAAACGCACAAAGCATGCCAGTCGCATGCCGCTTTCGGTTGGAAGGTATATTCATGGGACCTGAAATCACTCGCAGCAAGATGCTCTTGAGACTGAGCGACCAGCAGCAGCAACTGGCGAAGATCGACCAGCAGCGTGCGGCGACGGATGTTCATAATCTTGAGCATCGCCAGGCGATCCTTGGCGATATTATGGCGAAGGCAAACGCGGCTGCGTCGCAGACACTGGCTGAAGGCGAAGTTGACCCTGCGATGTGGGCGATGTATCGAAGTAGCGGGCGGCAGATCGAAAGACTCAGTGCCAATGACGAAGCAAGAATCGGCGGTGCGAGAAAGGTGCTGGAAATTCAAAACGCGCGACTTATCGAAGTTCAGAAGAATCGCAAAGTCGCGCAGGTGTATAGTGATCGGCTTGGTCAGCAGGTTCGGATGCAGGGCGAACGATCCGACAGCCAGGAAGCCGATGAGGTCTATGTATCGAAGATGGTTTCCCGACGGGCAGAGACAAGCGAGAAGGACTGATGCCGATGGGTTGCATAGCTACAGACAGAATGATGCGAATAGACGTAGCCCAAGCTGTGCTGGATGCAGACGAACTGGCTGGACTAGGCATCGGCAGCAGTGTGCTTCTTGACGATTCCAACAGCGATGATGTGACGGTTCACATGAACGGCAAGGCGATAGCGACTGGCGAACTGGTGGTGGTTGACGGGATGTTTGCCGTCCGCGTGAGCGAAGTGGCCGGCAGTTTGTGCCCTCAACCGCAGATGAGTGAAGCTATATGACACTACAAAATAGGGTAATCTGGGCGCTGGCGGTGATGCTGACGGTATGTTGGTGTCAAGGCGCGCTGGCCGATATTGCCGCTGGTGGGAAAGATGGCGGCGAGTCGAAAGAACAAGTCGCCGAGAGTCAGAAGGATAGACTGGTTTCCCCGCCGACTGTCGTAACCAGCGAGAGCGACGGCAGAAGGCTGGACGACAGCTCACCCAAATCAGTTTGGTGGCAGTTGGCGCAAACTGGATTGGCATTGCTGATTGTGGTTGTGCTGATATTTGCGCTGCGGTTTGTGTTGGGTCGTCTTGGCGGCCGGGCTGTGAGGAAATCAGGAGGCAACCTTGAGGTGCTGACGCGGATGAGCGTGTCACATCGGCAGGAGTTGTTGGTTGTGCGGCTTGGCAAGCGGGTGGTGCTGGTTGGTTCGAGCAGCACCGGAAACATGCAGACCCTGAGCGAGATAACCGACGAGCAGGAAGTGGCGAATATAGTCGGCCCGGCTGGCAAAATCGACGAGAACATCACGCCGGGAGACAAAGAGTGATCCGCAGAGCAGTGATAACTCTGGCGATGTGTTGTCTGGCGATTGGGGTATCGCAGGCGTGTTACGCCGCAGACGGTGGGGAAGCCGCAAAAGTCCCGGCCGCTGAGACAAGATCGCCGGTGAAAAAGGATTCCGGGACTGCTGGGGACACTGCGCCGAAGACTACTGAAACTCTCCGTTCCGACATCGAGAAGATGCTGCCTGAGTTGAATACGGGCGAGGGTACGTCGTCGATGTTGAAGTGGGCAGCGGTGGCGGCAGTGCTTTCGATAGCCCCGGCGATTCTCGTGATGGTGACCAGCTTCACGCGGATAGCGGTGGTGCTGGGTTTGTTGCGGCAGGCGTTGGGCACGCAACAATTGCCGCCCAACCAGATCCTGTTCGGACTGGCGCTGCTGATGACGGTGGTGGTGATGGCGCCGACTTATAAGGCGATCCACACCGACGCGATAGCCCCGGCCTCTTCGGGCAAGATTACACACTCCCAGGCGGTTGCGATAGGCGAAGGTCACGTTCGGGATTTCATGACGCGTCAGATAGAGGCGGCCGGTAATACGGAAGACGTGTATTTGTTCCTTTCTGCCGAAGCGGCTGCTAAAGAAGAACTTACGTGGGGCAATGTTCCTACGGTTTCACTGATTCCGGCCTATGTGGTGAGCGAGCTGAAGGTGGCATTCTGGATGGGGTTCAGGATCTATCTACCGTTTTTGATAATCGACATGCTGGTGGCATCGGTGCTTGTTTCGATGGGCATGCTTATGGTTCCGCCGGTGATGATATCGCTACCGTTCAAGCTGCTGCTGTTCGTGCTGGCCGATGGGTGGCACTTGGTGGTTGGCACACTAATAAAGAGCTTTGGCGGCGGATAAGGTATTTGTATTGCTAAGTGAGCTGACCAACAATTGAGCTTGGCGGGCAGGTGAAAAAGAGCTTTGGCGGCGGATGAGGCATTTGTATTGCTAAGTGAGCTGACTAACAATTGAGCTTGGCAGGCAGGTGTGAAAGAGTTTTGGCGGCGGATTGGGTATGGAGTTCTATGGGAGCTGACGAAGCAATTGAACTTGGCAGGCAGGCGATAACGCTGCTGGTGGTCCTGTCGCTGCCGGTGCTGATTACCGGCTTGGTGGTTGCGCTTATCGTGAGCGTGATGCAGGCGATCACGCAGGTGCAGGACCAGACGCTCAGCCTGGTACCGAAGATTATCGCAATGTTGGTTGCGGTGATTGTGGTGGGACCGTGGATGCTGTCGCGACTTGTGGATTTTGGCAAACAGATGTTCTCAACTCTGCCTTGACAGGAAGATAAATGGTCGATACGGCGTCAACATTCTCTGCGGTGACGATGGTGCTCGTGCTGGCCAGGATCACTGGCATGTGCGTGACGTCGGGAGTGCTGGGGCATATTGCGGTTCCTCGCATGGTTCGGTATTTCATATGCGTGGTGATGTCGCTGGCGGTGATGGGCTCGGTGGAGCTGTCCCCGGCCGCCGCTCGCGGCGATTACTGGCTGGTGATATCGGTAGGCGGCGAATTTCTGTTGGGAGCGGTCATCGGATACGCAGCGGGTCTTGTGCTGATGGGCATTGAGCTTGGAGCGGTTCACGTGAGCAGCCAGATGGGATTATCCCTTGGCGAGATGTTCAATCCGGTTAGTCCATCGGCCGGTGGGTCGGTCAGATCGTTCTACCGGATCCTTGCGATTGTGGTGTTTTTCGGCATTGGCGGGCACCGTGTTTTGATAGGAACGGTGCTTCGGACATTCGCGTCTGTGCCGCCAGCGGGTATATGGGACTGCAATTCGATGTTCGTCATGGTTATTTCTGTACTTACGATCAGTTTTGCATTGGCATTGAAAGTCGCATTGCCTATATTGATAGCACTGCTGATGGCGACGGTGGCGATGGGTCTGCTGCAGAGGTCGCTTCCACAGTGCAATATTCTTTCAACAGGCCTGCCGATTAGGGTGATTGTTGGCCTGGTTGTCTTGGCGTTATCACTGTCTGCGGTTGGGTCGCTTATGGAGGCAGGGCTTGAACAAGCCTGGCTGCAAGTTACCACGGTTTTTCAGGTAGTGGGATAGGGCAGATGGCTAAGGCAAGCGATACAACTGAAAAAACTCACCAACCGACAGTGTTGCGGCTGGCAGAGGCCCGCAAGAATGGGCACGTAGCCAAGAGCAGTGATGTTACGTCGGCGGCGGTCCTGCTTGTTGGGATACTTGCTTTGGGCTGGTGCGGCGAGAAGCTGCTGCGAGCATTGCAGGCCATGATGAGCAACATGCTCTCGTGGGAATCGTCCAAGCTGCTCGCCGCAACCGAGACGCCGTCGATGGTTACGGGCGGTATCGGCGATGTGCTTGTGATTTTGCTGCCAGTTGTTGCGGTGATGATGCTTGCAGCGATGGTGGCGTGCGTAATGCAGGTAGGCATGCTCGCCAGCGGACAGGTGATCAAGATGCGATCAGATCGCCTTTCGCCGGGTGCGGGCCTGGGCAGGATATGGTCCGGCAGGAGCATGTTTCGTGCACTGATGGCGGTTGCGAAGATTTCGGCAGTGGCGCTGGTTGCGATATTGGTGGCCCGGGCGAAGCTGCCGGAGATGCAAGCAGCAACGAGCGAAGGCACATTTGAGATGGCACTGGCAGTGGGGCGGATGGCGGGTGATGTTGGACTGGCAGTTGCGATGACCTTGCTGGCGCTTGCGGTGTTCGATTGGCTTTACCAGCGATGGCAGTATCATCGGGATTTAATGATGACGCGCACGGAATGGCTTGAAGACTTGCGAAAGATGGATGGTGATCCGCTTGCAAGGATGCGGCGGAAGAAGAAGCAGCAGAAGTAGAAGACAGCTGTGCAGTACGGAGACTGATGACAGACAAGATGGGCACATTGCGTTCGGCAGGGATGCTGATACGGCGGAACAGGGGTCTGATTATTCCCCTGGTGGCCGCTTCGCTGATCTTCATTGTGCTCGTTCCCGTGCCTCCATTTCTGCTGGATATTCTCCTTGCCTCCAATATCACGCTTGCGGCAATCGTTTTGCTTACAACGATTTACGCCAAGAGTCCGCTTGAGTTCAGCGTGTTCCCATCTTTGCTGCTTGGTACTACGCTCAGCCGGCTTGTGCTGAATATCGCTTCGACGCGCCTGATCATTACTGCGGGCAGTGATGGTAGAACTGCGGAAGAAGCGTCGCGGGCAGCGGGCAATGTTATCCACGCGTTCAGCTCGTTCGTTACTTCCGGGTCGTTGGCGGTTGGCGTGATCCTATTCATCATTCTCGTGGCGATCCAGTTCCTCGTGGTCACCAAGGGCGGTTCGCGAATAAGCGAGGTAGCCGCCCGGTTCGTACTTGACGCAATGCCCGGCAAACAGATGGCAATCGACGCCGATCTGAACGCCGGCCTGATCGATCAGAAAGAGGCATTTCGCCGCCGTGAGGACGTTACGAAAGCGGCAGACTTCTACGGGGCGATGGACGGGGCATCCAAGTTCATTCGCGGCGACGTAATGGTCGCAGTTGTGATAACCGTGGTGAACATACTCGGCGGGCTCTACGTGGGCATGGTCGAGTATGCGTGGAGCTTCGATGAGTCGGTCGCAGTGTTCACGCGGCTGACAATTGGCGACGGACTTGTAACGCAGGTCCCGGCATTCCTGATTTCGATCTCAGCCGCCCTGGTTGTCTCGCGAAGCTCGGATCGAGCGGACCTCGGCGAGCAGGTTATCAGCCAGCTCACCGCGCGGCCGGTTGTGCTCGTAATTACAGCGGCATTTCTTGGTTTGCTGACATTGACGGAATTGCCAAAGGCTCCGCTTCTTCTGCTGGGCACCGGATGTGCGATGCTGGCATTTGCGATCTCTCGCGACAGAAAATTCCGCGAGTCTGAAGGTGAAGCAGCGGACGCAGAGCTGCCGGCCGAGGACGAAGCAGTATCCCAAACGGTTACGGTTGATCAGGTGATCTCGGTTGATCCGATGCGGATAGAACTGGGCTATGCCCTGGTGCGTCTTGTGGATCCGTCCCAGCCGGAGCATCTGCTGGATCGGATCGTCAAGGTTCGCAGGCAGGTTGCTATGGAGCTTGGTTTGCTGGTTCCTCCGGTGACGATTCGCGACAACATGCGGCTTGACGCTAACGCCTACGTTGTAACGATTCGCGGAGTGCAAGTTGCCAAGGGAAAGATATATCCGGACCAACTGCTGGCGGTAGCCGCGGGTGATACCGATGGCGAAATGGAAGGCAGGCGTGTGGTTGAGCCTACGTCCGGCTGTGCGGCGGTGTGGATCGACCGGGACCAGGTTCGCCAGGCCGAAAAATTAGGATACTCGGTGGCTGAGGCCATTGTTGTCCTCGCTGTGCACGTGTCAGAAATTATTCGCAACAATGCTGGTCAATTGCTGTCACGTCAGCAGGTGGCTGCGATGTTCGAGAGCCTCGCAGCCAGGGCACCAAGCCTGGTGAAAGAATTCGACGAACGCTTCGTCCGCCATCTGGTGCACAAAGTGCTTCAGAATCTGCTGAGCGAGCGCGTGGCGATACGCGATCTGGAAGCTATTCTGGAAGCCATGTGTGAGCAGGCTGGTGTTACACAAGATGCGGAACTCCTGAGTGAGCATGTTCGCAGGCGTCTTGGCAAATCGCTCAGTCAGCAGTACTCCGACGATGATGGCATGCTCTGGTGCGTGAGCTTGTCGCAGGATGCCGAAGACTCCGTGAGCCTTCCCGAAGGTTCATCGGATAACGCGGGCAGCTACGAACCGGAGAAGGCGATTGACGTGTCGAAGAGGATTTCCGAAGCACTTACGAAAATGCGAAGGCAAGGGAAACGCCCGGTCGTGCTGTGTGCGCCGCACGTTCGCAGAGGGCTGAGGGAAATGCTGAGTGTTGGCGATCCAGACGCAGCCATCCTGGCATACAACGAAATTGATTCCGTAGAAGTTAAGAGCTTTGAGCACGTAGAGGTTGGTATATGACGGCTAAGAAGTATAGAGCAGATACGATAGCAGATGCGCTGGGCGAAGTGAAACGCGACCTGGGGCGCGATGCGGTTATCCTGAAAACGAGAAGCTATCGAAAGGGCGGTCTGTTCGGCCTGATTGGCGGCAGGACTCGTTGGGAGATACTCGCCAGCGTGGGCGATGATCTTGGGCAGGTTTCGGATGCAGGCCAATATGTGTCCCAAACGTCGCTTGATAGACTGCAGGAAGCTACAGACGATCAGGACGTTATTGACTCTGACTTGTTCGAATCCGGGTCGGTGGCGGATGGAGAGTTGTGCGAAAATATGCCTGAAGAATCTCCGGCAGGGCGACGTAGCGATGCTCTTGAAACACAGGTGAGCCAGCTTAGACAGATGGTCGAAACGCTGCTCAGACGCCCCGGGCTGGTGGCAGGCGAAGTTCCTGATGTTCATGACCTTGGCGGATATTTGCAATCGCAGGGTGTGGAATGGCAAGTTGCCCAGGGACTTATTGGCCAGTTGCGAAGTTGCCTCGGTGAGGCGGAGCTGGCAGACCGCGACACGTGCGGCCGCAAGATGCACGAACTTGTCGCGGCGAGTATTGCAACTGTCGAGCCGACAAAGCTGGGGCATTCAGGTAAGCCGGGCCCGCGAGTGATATCGTTGATAGGCCCTACGGGAGTTGGCAAGACAACGACAATCGCCAAACTCGCAGCCAACTATAAGCTGAAGGAAGGCGCGCGGGTGGGGCTGATAACGATTGATACTTATAGGATCGCAGCCGTCGATCAGTTGCGAACCTATGCCGACATCATAGAAGTTCCGATGCGAACTGTGCTGGATCCCAGAGAGATGCAGAAGGCAATGTATGCCCTCCGAGGGATGGATGTTGTTCTGCTGGATACAACGGGCAGAAGCCAGAACGATATGCTTAGGCTCGGGCAGCTTCGCCGATTTTTGGCCTCCGCGGAGGCTGACGAGGTGCATCTTGTGATTTCGGCGACTGCGGGCCAGGCGTGCCGTGATGGCATCTTGGCGAGCTTTGTTCCGCTTGGTGCGGACAGGCTTGTGGTTAGTAAGGTGGACGAGAGCGACGGCTGGGGCGCAGTGCTGAACCTTGCGCACATGTCAAAGAAGCCGATTTCTTACGTTACGAGTGGACAGGAAGTACCAGACGATATCGCCGTCGGGGATTCTCAAGTAATCGCTGGGCGTATTATGGAGGGTTTCAACTGTGCATGATGATCAAGCTACAGAACTCAGGAAGATGATGCAGGGGGGCCAGTCAGCGGGGCATCAGCAGACGGTTTCAGATGCGCCGCCGAGAGTTTGCAGGACCATCGCCATCTGCTCGGGTAAGGGCGGCGTAGGGAAATCGAATATCGCGCTTAACCTGGCGATCCAACTTTCGGTCTCGGGCAATCGGGTTGCATTGATCGATGCCGACATGGGGCTGGCAAACCTGGACGTGCTGGTGAATGCCGACGCCAGGGGCAACCTGTCGCATGTGGTGGCCGGAGCGAAACAACTGGAAGACGTTGTCGTGGAATTGCCCAGCGGCGTTCAGTTCGTCGCTGGTGCGAGCGGGCTGGCGAGACTGGCCGATCTGAGCGAGTTCGAACGAGCCCACCTGGTGGATCAGTTGTCTCAACTGGAAGCTGACAACGAGTTTATGGTGGTGGACTGCGGAGCGGGCATTAATCCGGATGTTCTTCATTTCGCAGGCGGAGCCGACAACGTTGTTGTGGTCACAACGCCGGAACCTACTGCAATAACAGATGCTTACGCGATGGTAAAAGTATTGTGCCAGAAGAAATACGCTGGTCATTTGAGCTTGCTTGTGAATATGGCATCGTCTCGTCATGAGGCACGAGATGCGCACCATAGGGTGGCAGATGTGGCGAGGCGTTTCCTCGGTGCGCGTGTGTTCAATGCCGGATGTGTGAACGAAGATGACAAGGTCAAAGAGGCGGTCAGGCGCCGCGAACCGTTTGTGCTGGCGTTCCCAAGGTGTCGGGCAAGTAGATGTATTGCCGCACTGGCCAATAAGTTGAGCCCAGGCGGGGCGCTCGTTGGCAGGAAAGAAGGCTTTTTCCGGCGAGTAGCCAGGTTGTTCGCGTAGGCAGTATGTGGATGTAAGTCATGTAGTGAGAAAGATATAGATTCAAACTGGCTTAAACAACTGCTGTGCATGAAGAAGATGGCTGATGAAGAATATCGAGAAAAGAAAGTTTTGTTAAAATAGGTAAAATAGGCAAAAAAAAGAGCTTGACATGGGTTCTCAGACTTAGGTAATATAAGCAGCTCAAGTAAGACGCGTTGCAATTCCGATATTAATGAGTACTTATTTGAGTGGCAGAACGCCGTGGGTCGGTGGTCGATCTGGGGCACTAAAATTCGCGGATGATACTGAGGTCCGCTGGGTCAGATTTAGAAGCTGTGTGAGTGTCGATCCTGGATAATCGGCAAGAAGCAGCCAATAAAGGAGCTGGTAAGCATGAAGACGAGTGAAAAAGCTGCCCCCGAACAGGTCGCCAAGTGGTGGGACGCGTACCGGGAAACTCGGAGTGAGGAGTCTCGTAATCGACTTCTCGAAAACTATCTTCACATCGTCAAGTACAGCGCAGAACGCCTTCGGGTGAAGCTCCCTGAAGAGGTTGACGTCGATGATCTGATCTCTGCCGGTACGTTTGGTCTCATGGATGCGGTAAAGGCCTATGATCCCGAACGCGGTGTCAAGTTCGAGACCTACTGTGCTCCCCGTATTCGTGGTGCCATTCTTGATGAATTGCGCAGTATGGACTGGGTGCCAAGGCTCGTTCGCAGCAGGGCATCCAAGCTCAACCAGGCTATGTATATGCTGGAAGCTGAGCTAGGCCGCAAGCCTGACGAGAAGGAACTCGCCAAGCGAATGAAGCTGAACATGAAGGACTTCCGCAAGCTCCAATCCGACGCATACGCCACTGGCGTTGTCTCCCTCAGCCGCAAGTGGTATGAGACCGACGGCAGCAAGGACGTTCGCGAGATTGACGTCCTCCAGGACAAACGAAGCGATGATCCCTTCCGCACTGCTCAACGCAAGGACCTCAAAGAGCTTATCACACGCGGGCTAAGCCGCGCAGAACGTCTCATCATCATCCTCTATTACTTCGAAGAGATGACGATGAAGGAAATCGGTGCTACGCTCGATCTCAGCGAAAGCAGAGTCAGCCAGATGCACTCGGCGATCCTGACACGCCTGAAAGGGCAGCTCGAACGGCGCAAACGCGACGTTCAGATCGCGTAGTTCTTTGTAACGGAGACTCTGACTTGTCGCGACGTAGCTCGCAGAGCGAAGACGGGTCGATTCTTAGTACTCGCAAGTCGTTGCGTGTCAGCAATTGCGGACAGGTTAATAGTGCTCTGTCCCACGAATAATGACCGATGGCAACCTGCCAGTAGTCCCGATGTATATCGGGAGCAGGCAAGAACTTATGAAGACTTAACACCCATCAGTTTCGCCGGTACAAAGAACTAGCTGACATTCTTCCTGTTACAGCCTATCAGTATCTAAAAAAGAGCTACAATAAGCTTCATCTGACCCTCACCGAAAAAGCGGCCTTTGGGAATTGCTGATACCAGCCAGCGAACCCCGGCGGCCGCTTTTTCGCGCGCCGCAAAAGGCCTTGTCCGGCGGATAGGCGGGGCCAGAGATGTTTTTGCTGCGGTCTTGACCGGTTGGGTGGCATGGCGATCCCGATGTACATCGGGACAGGGGTCGCCATGATTACAGGGCGCAACTGACGCCATGGCGACCCACGTACGGCTGTGTGTCGCCATGCCACCCGCGGCTGTGTGTCGCCCACCCGCCTATTGGCGGTGGCACGTGGAGTGCGGCAGTGCGTCTTTGGTCGCGGAGGGGGACACGTATGTGCGCTTCGCCTGCGGCGAAGCTTCTTATACATGTCCCCGCTGGCGTGCGGTCCCGATGTACATCGGGATCGTCACAAGTCGGCGCGCTGTCATATATCAACATACTGACCGCTGATGGCTGAAACGCTGCATGCGATTGGGTCCGGAATTTTTCAGGCGGCCTGAATCACGCAACAAACTACCAAAAACGTTGCGTATTTTGCGTCTTTTGGACATCGCTCGCGATTGTGAGTTTCGTTGCAATGCGAATTATAATAGATACTTACGTTTACGAAATTTGCAATAATGTGAAAAACCCATCTACGCAACACCTCTTTTCCATATTTTTTCACTAAGCGGCCAAGGTTTTGGTCGAATCATCATCAACTTCTCTGGCTGCCTGCAAAGCGATGCAGATTGGTGAAGAGTTGCCTTTTTTGAAACAGCCAAGCCGGCCGGCGTGTCTGGTGAAAGGTGACGATGCCTTGATGCTTCTCGGCCATGGGCTATAATGCCTCAAATTGAAAGGATGTGTAGATGCGCTTCAGAAAGATGCATGGACTCGGTAACGATTACGTCTACGTCAGTTGCTTCGATCAGGAAATCGGTGATCCTGTCGAAGTTGCTCGCAAGGTGAGTGATCGCCATTTCGGTGTTGGCGGTGATGGTATGATCCTGGTAATGCCCAGCGAAATTGCGGATGTCCGCATGCGGATGTTCAACGCTGACGGCTCGGAAGGGGAGATGTGCGGTAACGGCGTGCGTTGCGTTGCCAAGTTTGCCTACGATCACGATCTCGCCAGGGTGAATCCGATGGCGGTTGAGACGCTAGCCGGCATCAAGACTATCGATCTGACGCTGGATGCCGACGGGAAGGTGGCTTCTGCCAGCGTGGACATGGGCGAACCGATTCTTGATCCGCCGGCGATTCCGATGATCGCTACCGGCAGTGCATCGCCTAACCAGGCGGTTAATGTGCCGATTAGCGTTTGTGGCGAATCGTTCGAGATGACAGGCGTATCGATGGGCAATCCGCATGTGACTATCTATATAGATGACGTTGACAGTGTTGATCTGGAAGGCATCGGGCCGGTTATCGAGACCGACGCGAGGTTCCCGCAGCGAGTGAATGTGCATTTTGTGGAAGTGATCAGTGACGTGGAAGTGAAGATGCGAACCTGGGAACGCGGCAGCGGTGTTACGCTGGCCTGCGGTACGGGCGCGTCGGCTGTGTGCGTTGCGGGTGTGCTGACAGGCAGGAGCGGCCGAAAGATTACGGCGCATTTGCCAGGTGGCGATCTGATGCTTGAGTGGCGTCAGGATACAAATCACGTATTTATGACAGGCCCAGCTACGGAAGTGTTCTCCGGCGAGTGGGCGGAATAGCCGGCCGCTGGGAGTATCGCGGTATCTCTGGAAAGAAAACGCTAGCTTTCGAGAATGCCGCAGAGTTCTTCTGTGTGATCGAGAATCCAGTGGATTTTGCGGTTGACCATCTGGAGGAAGGGGAAGCCTTGGAGGCGTCCGAAACTTCCGGTGGCGGCGATAGGCATCACGCTTTCGGCGATCATGGCTTCGCACATGAGGTATGGAATTGCGCGGATTTCGGCGGTGCTGATAACGTTCGCGACATCATATCCGCGTAGGAAGCGTTTGAAGCGAGTCTCGTCGACATAGTCCGGCCAGTCGTTGGGATCCTTGTTGCCTCCGAGTATGGAAAACTGCAAAGCGCCGTTTGCGATATCGATCACTCGCTGGTGTTTTCGAGCGGCATCGTAGTCTATAACGGCAATAACCTTGTCGCTCAGGAACAGCATGTTTCCCGGGTGCCAGTCGCCATGAACGATCTGGGCGGGCCAGTCGAGGAGGCCGAGGTCATTTGCCTGCTTTGCGCAAGAGCGGTACACATTTTTCAGTGATTCGACTTCGCCTGCGATGGTATCGCCGCTTGGGCGTTGGTCCATGGGGATAGAGGTTACGGTGCTTCCGATCGCCTGGGCAACTGCATCGTTATCGTGGTAGCTATTGGGTGGCGGGTCGTAATCGCTGTGGAAGTCGCCGAGCAGTTTGTGGTACAGCCCGAGTATTCTTCCGGAGTTGTATGTGGCGTCAAGCGATCTGCTATATACCTTTCCGGGCACATATTCGAAGACTTCGTATATGTTGTCTCCGCGTATGAGCATCGAGTTGTTTTCTGGTCTGGTGCCTATGAGATGAGGTAGCGGGAAACTCCGCATTGCCAGGTGAAGCTGAATCTCATGCGTGAATGCGACCTTGGACAGATCATCTGAACCGTGAGCACGACGCTTCAGGAGGAACTTGCCCTTATCGGTGATGATACGCACCTTGGGGCTCTTGCGCGATCCGCGACAGTACTCCTCCAACTTCTCAATCTTGCCGAGGTCATAGTGACTCAGACATTCCTTCAGTTCAGCGGAATCGAAATTTTCGCGTGTTCTAGCCATTTGTCTTCATATTTTGTGAAGTGGTGTTTACCTCGATATGAGATCATAATCGTATTGCTCCCGATGTCAAACCAGGAATATGGGTTACCTGCATAATACACCGCTGCGGGACGCCTGTTCTGTCGGTCCGGGAACTCCAAAGCACGCCGCAATGTTCTCAACGGGGTGTCTTAAAGCTTTTGCGGAGGGCCCGGGGGGCATATAATCTGCGATATCATGCGGATTCTGATCACAGCAGACTTGCACTACAATATCCCGAGGTCACGAAAACCGGCCGAGATGCTTGCCCAACGTGTCTGCGAGACCGGGGGTGATGTGCTGGTGCTCGCTGGCGACATCGCCGGGGCCGATGAGGCACCCCTGCGTGAATGTCTCCGCATGTTCGAGGCATTCAGTGGGCAGAAATTCTTTGTTCCTGGCAATCACAGCTTGTGGTGCAGGCCCGGCGAGAACTCCATGGACCGTTACGAGCGTCTTCTCCCCAAGTTGGCCGCCGAGGAGGGGTTCTGTCTGTTGGACCACTCGCCGACTGTTATTGGTGATGTGGGGCTTGTGGGCTCTATCGGATGGTACGACTATTCGATGCGCGAGGAGAACCTGGGCATTCCGCTGGCATTCTATGAGGCAAAGGTCACGCCGGGGGCTGCGGATTATCTGGCTGAGCACCGGCCGCTTGTGGAAGCCCACAGGGATCAGCTCACCGAGAGCCAGCTTGCATTGGGGGCGCGTTGGATGGACGGCGTCCACGTGAAACTCCCGATGAGCGATGAAGAGTTTGTTGAGTATCTGTGCGATAAGCTGTCCAGGCAGCTTGAACAGCTCGGCGAGAAGGTCTCGCGAATTGTCGCGGTGTTGCACCATCTTCCAACGATACAGCTCGTGCCTGCCGACAGGCCGCCGCGATTTGCCTTCGCCGCTGCCTACATGGGATCCACACGTTTTGGGGATATTCTGGCGAGTTGTCCGGCGGTTACGGATGTTTACTGCGGGCATTCGCACTGGCCGGGCAGGCAACGCATTGGCGATATGAATATTGTTAATATTGGAAGCACTTACCTCGCCAAGCACCTTGAAGTGCTGGAGATTTCGGAGCCATAGAAATGAAGCGATTGATTGCATGTGTTCTTGTTTCTTTGCTGATCAAACCGGTTACGGTATGGGGTGTCGATAAGGGCGATCCGGCTGAAACCCCGGCCGCGATATCGGCCCAGCAGGCTCTGCGAGTTACGCCAGTTGTTCTGGCGTACCGAAAGTCGCGTCAGGCGGTGGTCAATATCGTAGCGGAGAAACTCGCGCGGACACGCAGGCTGGGATTGTTCGGCGATTCTTTCTTCAACCGGGGTTCTTCCAACACGTTTGTTAAGACCAAGAGCATCGGTTCGGGAGTTGTAATCAGTGATACTGGGTATATTGTCACCAATGCGCATGTGGTTTCCCGAGCGCAGACAATATCAGTGGAATTTGCCGACAAGTCGCGATACCGAGCGAAAGTCATAAGCACCATGGCGTCGCAGGACCTGGCGATACTCAAGCTCGATTTGCCTGCGGGCAAGAAGGTGAAGCATATTCCCCTTGGGCGGAGCGACGATATCATGGTGGGCGAAACCGTGATCGCAATTGGCAATGCCATGGGATACGCCGGCACGCTCAGCACGGGTGTAATCAGCGCCGCCAGCCGCACACTGAAATTCAACAAGGAAGTCAGTTACGATAATCTGATCCAAACCGACGCGCCCATTAATCCGGGCAATAGTGGAGGGGCCTTGTTGAATATTCGTGGCGAGTTCATAGGTATTAACACCGCCATCCGGGCAGATGCCCAGAATATCGGTTTTGCGATCTCCGCCGACACTCTTGCACAGCATATGCCTCATCTGCTCGACTACGAGCGAATCAATCGGGTGATTGTCGGCATGACGGTTGCGCAGAGGATCATATCCGGAAAGGTTGAGCTGAGGATCGAAAGAGTAACGCCCGGTTCGCCGGCGGCGGGAAAGTTGCGAGCGGGTGATGTTCTCCTTGAGCTGGATGGCAAACCCCTTGGGCGAATACCGGATTATGTTTGTGCGATGATGGAAGTGAAGGCGGGTCGGCAGGTCGCATTCAAGGTAAGACGCCGCCGGAAGATTGTGGAAACAAAGCTTACCGTCAAGTCGCGTCCCAAACCAGATGGGAAGAAACTGGCGGCGTCACTGATGGGCCTGCGATTCAAACAAGTGGACAGAACACTCGCTGGCCAACGCGGCCTGGCAATAGGGTGGGGATTGATGATCGTGGGCGTTGAAGCGGGCTCGTCGGCCGACAGGATTGGCCTGCGACTGGGAGATGTGGTTTTTCAGGTAGGACATTTATACGTGAAGGATATGGATTCGTTGGCTATGATTTTGGAAGATGTCAAGGCAGGCAAGGGCATCCGCATTGGCGCAGTGCGGGGTAACCTGCGTTACTGGGCGACGATAAGATGCGGTCCGCGGAAATCCGCTCCGGGTCGGAATTGATATTGCGTATTTTCCTGTAAGGATCTATAAGTTCTAAGCCCATCGTGTTTTGCCCGTACAACAAGTGCTCCCACCCGAGGAATGCAATATGAAGGTAGTGATAGCGCCGGATTCGTTCAAAGAGTGTTTGCCTGCGGCCCAGGTTGCTGCGGCGCTGGCAGAGGGAGTGCTTTCTGTCTGTGCCAACGCGCAGGTAGACGTGTGCCCGATGGCTGACGGAGGCGAAGGCACGGTCGATGCCGTTGTCGCCGCAACGGGCGGATGCTTTGTGACTGCCGACGTGTTCGATCCCCTGGGAGCCTCGATCAGAGCAAGATTCGGAATGGTCGGCAGCGGAGCCGATGCGGGGCTGCCCGGCGAGCTTGGGCTGATGGCCGCCGAAGTGCAAGCCGAGGGCGAAGGAACAGTCGGGCAGGGCGATATCGCTGTTATAGAGATGGCGGCTGCGTCCGGATTGGGTCTCGTGCCGGCGTCTGATCGCGACCCGATGCTGACCACCACCTATGGAACCGGGCAACTCATTCTGGCTGCGCTTGACGCGGGAGCTCGGGAGATCATTATAGGTATCGGAGGTTCTGCCACCGTGGATGGCGGGGCCGGATGTGCCCAGGCGCTGGGCGTCAGCTTTAGCTCTAAGGATGGATCTGCCTGCCCGTGTGGTGTTGCTGGCGGCGGGCTTGGTGCAATAGGCGGGATAGACATGTCGGATCGCGACAGTCGCCTTGAGCAGGTAAATATTCGTGTGGCGTGTGATGTTACTAATCCGCTGATCGGCCGCAATGGAGCCGCCGCAGTTTACGGGCCGCAAAAGGGCGCTACCGTTGAGATGGTTGTGGAACTTGATGCGGGGCTGGCGAATCTGGCGTCTGTAATTGCCACTGATGTTGGACTGGATGTGCTGTCCATAGCCGGTGGAGGCGCTGCCGGCGGATTGGGTGCGGGCCTGGTTGCCTTTGTGGGGGCTCGGCTGGAAAGCGGTGTAAAGATAGTCGCAAGCGCGACAGGCCTGCCGCAACGACTTCGAGATGCTGATTTGTGCATCACGGGCGAAGGGAAGCTTGATTCGCAAAGTTCATCCGGCAAAACCTGCTGGGGAGTCGCCGAATTGGCGGCGTCACAGAATGTCCCGGTTATCTGCATACCCGGACAGGCCGACGGAGCTTCCAACGGGCGGTTCTGGTCGGTGAATCCACTCGTAGCCGACGAAGTTACACCTCAAGAGGCAATGCTGAATGCCGAGGTCCTGCTGAAACGCCGGGCCGCCGAAGCCGTTCGGGAGTTTCTTGAACGTTCATGAAGCTGGCCACGTCTGCCAGGCAGTGTGGCGGAAAATTATTCATCGTACCTACGTATATAGACGAAACATTGCCCCCACAAGGCGTGTCCGTATAGATATCTCGCAAGGGGGGCACCGCGATGGCGCATCTTCGCTTGTTTCCCGCGGCGAAATCTGTATTCTGCACATCTTGCACCCAACTGAACACGCACGATTGAGAGGTAGTAATGGATAGTTTCGAATATAAGAACGGTTCCCTTCACTGTGAGGATGTGGCAGTGGCCGACATCGCACGCCAAGTCGGGACCCCGGTTTACATCTATTCCACCGCCACACTGCTCCGCCATTACAACGCGCTCGCCCAAGCTTTCGCAGAGATGGAGCCCATGATCTGCTTCTCGATCAAGTCCTTGTGCAACCTGAATATACTGAAAGTTCTGGCGGCTGCCGGAAGTGGTTTTGACGTTGTATCAGGCGGCGAAGTGAACCGGGCAAACGCCATCGGTGCGGACATGTCCAAGATTGTCTTCGCAGGTGTGGGCAAGACCGATAAGGAACTGACCGAGGCGATTTCCGCCGGCGTCGGTATCTTCAACGTGGAATCCGAAGCGGAGTTCGAGAATCTATCGCGGCTTGCCGGTCAGCTCGGGATCAAGGTGCGGGCTGCGCTTCGCTTGAATCCCGACGTCTATGACCCCAAGACGCACAAGTATACTACCACCGGTAAGAAGGAAACCAAGTTCGGCGTGGATATTGAGCGGGCAGAGCGATTCTTCGACACCTACGGCCGCGACGCCAACGTCACGTTGGACGCGATTCACATTCACATCGGATCTCCTATCTACTCGGCTGACCCGTATGTGCAGGCGATCAACAAGACGCTGGAACTCATCGAGAAGCTTCGCGGCAAGGGTTTTGAGATTAACACGCTGGATATTGGCGGCGGTTTTGCTGCTGACTACGAAGAAGGCAAGTCTCCTGCGGCGAATGTGTATGCAGAGGCGATTGTTCCGCTGCTGAGAGGTAAGGGCCTTTCGCTGATACTTGAGCCAGGTCGCCAGATAGCTTGCAATGCTGGCCTGCTGCTTAGCGAAGTCCAATATGTGAAGCAGGGTGGTGATCGCAAGTTTGTGATTGTAGACGCAGCCATGACGGATCTGATTCGCCCGGCATTGTATCAATCGGAGCATTTCGTTTATCCTGCCTCACTGGCAGATAACGCAGATGCCCCCAAGAGAAGCATGGCCTATGAGCCGGCCGGTGCCGAGAAGGTGGACATCGTGGGTGGAGTATGCGAGACGTCAGACTTCCTGGCCAAGGATCGCATGCTTCCGCCAATGAAACGTGGCGACTTGCTGGCGGTGTTCTCGGCCGGCGCTTACGGTTTCGTGATGGCGAACCAGTATAACTCGAGGCCGCGATGTGCTGAAGTGCTGGTCGATGGCGATTCGTACCGCATTATCCGCCGCCGGGAAACCTATAAGGATCTCTACGAAGCCGAACTGATCGACGAGTAGCGAGTTGAGGGAAACTGAGCAAAGTTGGGATTGTTTCGTCATGGGACCGTCCCAGATTTGCGGTCGATAGCATACCTGCCTGTTAGCAGGTGCGGTTTCAGCTCGTTGCTTAATAGGCGAATTGGATACGATTTGTCGCGTGATACACTAAAAGAGGGACAGCCCCAGACTGTGGGGCTGTCCCTCTTTTGGTTTGCATGCTCGCTAATCTCATGCTTTTCGGTTGCCGTGTTTCTTACCGAGACGCTTTCTGCAGGTGATCCTTATGCATACACGTCGATTCTGGGCGATACCCTTTCATTGCGCAGAGCCCGCGCATTCAGTCGGCTTAGTTCCTTCGAAAGATTGTTGAGTGCCCCTGGGGTTATCTGTTTCGCGATTTTTGGTGATGCGAATTGTGCACGCACCTGCCTCGCGATCGAATTGCGAAATGCTGACAACGCACCCTTGGTACCGCCGATTGCCGAAGTACTGCTCATGTCCCATCTCCCTATACTGGATACAATACCCATTCCACGCTTGACCCCGTGTCAGCGTGAAATCAGTGTCCGTGCATTTGCTGTGAATGCATCAGACACGACTCGTATTGTTTGTCCAATAGAACAATTACGATACGCCACAGGCACTGTGCAAATCGAAACGCAAAAGAATTTCAAAACAGGATAGTAGGGTAAACTCCTCCGTTGTTCTTACCGTTCGACCTTTGGGCCGCCACGCCAAGAACAATCAATTGCATCAGTTGTGGCTCCTTTTTGATCAGCTCAAGTGAGTCTCGGCCATGCGTCTTCTCCCACCTGGGTGCTTCTTGTAGTGCAGGTATAGCAGCATGTCTATGCCCACGGTGGTGAGGTTCAGCAGGTAAAGCAGGATGATCAGGCGGGGCATCTCTCCTGGCGCGTTTACTATCTCTGACAGCGTTCCCGCGATATATCCTGTGAAGATCAGGATCAGGAACAGCAGACTCTTGCCGTCCACCCGCTTGGCTCGAAGTGTCCTGATTATGGATATAGGCCAGGATACTCCAAAGCATACCAACATCGTCGAAAGCAGTATTTGTGCCATGTTGCCACCTTTGTATGTTGTTTCGTGCCTGTATTGCAGATTGCAAGCATGCCGTTCAATGGCTCTGCAAACAGTAATTACTTTCATTAAAGGACTTGCACGCCGACGTGATTATACTGATTCGCCTGGCATATGTGGGGAATATGCGTGAAATCTGTCGGCGGAGCATGTAATTTGTTGGTTACGCTGCCGACAGGATTCGGCGGTGCATGGTAGGTTCTCAGGTATCACGTGTTATCAGTATGAAAATAGCAATCGCACAGTTTAATCCGGTAGTCGGCGACATTCGCGGAAACGTGCAGCGGATGGGCGAGTTCATCGACCGGGCATCCGCCCAGGGCGCCCATCTGGTCGTATTTGGCGAGCTTTCAGTCGTCGGATATCCACCTAGGGATCTCTTGCGCAAACAGCGTTTCGTCGATGAATCCGTAGCCGCCGTCGAAACTCTCGCCGGGCGATGCAAGGATATATCGGCTCTGGTGGGGTTCGTCAGGCCAACAAATGGCGATGCGGGCCGACCACTCCAGAATGCCGCAGCTCTTCTTGAAAATGGAAAGGTCAGCAGGGTGCATGTGAAAACCCTCCTGCCTACCTATGATGTGTTCGACGAGACACGATATTTCGAGCCGGGCGGAAAGCCAGAGTGTATCGAGATACGTGGCCGGCGCATCGGCCTGAGTATCTGCGAAGACCTTTGGGACGCCGACGCCCTTGGCAGGCAGCTTTACGGGCAGGATCCCATTCAGATGCTTGTGGCAGATGGTGCGGAATTCATCGTAAACATGGCCGCCAGTCCCTACCAGATGGGCAAGGTGCTCATTCGGGAGGATCTCTTCGCCCGGCAGGCCAGGCGTCATGGCGTGCCTATAGTTTATGCCAACCAGGTTGGCGGCAATGACGAGTTGATCTTCGACGGATGCAGTTGCGTGGTGGATGCGACCGGCGAGGTAGTCGCACGGGCACAGAGTTTCGAAGAGGAACTGCTGATCGTGGATATGGACGATCCGACGTCTGCGAAGGCCGCAGCGCTAGACAGCGAGATTGCGCGGGTGTCGGCGGCGCTCAAGCTGGGGCTAGGCGACTATGTTCGCAAGTGTGGTTTCTCCAGTGTGGTGCTTGGGCTTTCGGGTGGAATAGACTCGGCCGTGGTGGCGGTGCTCGCAGCTGACGCGTTGGGGCCCGAAAACGTACACGCCATCGCCATGCCAAGCCGCCACAGCAGCGATCACAGTGTGTCCGATGCTGAACTGCTCGCGCAGCGAACGGGCATTAACTACGAGCTTGTAGCTATTAAGGATATTCACGATTCCTACGAGGGCGTGCTGTCTACAATACTCACAGGCCCGCACGCTGGGACCGCGGCAGAGAATATCCAGGCCCGTATTCGCGGTAACCTGGTTATGGTGTTTAGTAACGCCTATGGGCATCTGCCGCTGGCAACGGGTAACAAGTCAGAACTATCTGTTGGGTATTGCACTCTGTATGGAGATATGTGCGGTGGGCTTGCGCCGATTGGCGACTTGCTGAAGACCAGGGTGTACGAGCTGGCCGAGCAGCTTAATCGCGAAGCGGGCGTGGATCGTGTTCCTCGCAATACAATTACGAAACCGCCCAGCGCCGAACTTAAACCAGGACAGGTGGACCAGGATAAACTGCCCGAGTATGATGTTCTCGACAGTATTCTGTCGAAGTATGTCGAGCAGGACATGACAGCCGAACGCATCGTAGCCGAAGGTGGCGATGCAAAGACGGTTGTGGAGATAGTGCGAATGACGGATGCGTCGGAGTACAAGCGAAAGCAGGCTGCACCGGTACTTAAGGTAACAGCAAGGGCATTTGGCAGCGGTAGACGAATGCCGATAGCCCAAAGATACACATGTTCAAAGGGAGAGTAAATGCAGGTTATGTGTGGGAAATGTCGACACAATCTTAACGCGACGGCAGATGATATCCGCAAGGGTATTGAATGCCCTCAATGCGGACACATGATCGGTCTGCCCGCGAATGCTCCATCGGGGTCCAAGGAAGGCGAAGACGGTTTTGCGAATATGGCACGTGAGGCAATGGGACAGAAGTTTCGACTTGTCTGCGGCGCATGCGGAGTCGGTATTCGCGTACCGCTGCGGAAAGCCGGCAAGAAGATAATCTGCCCGGCGTGCAAGAATCATATGATGGCGCCGTATCCTGAACAGAACGAAGAACGTATTTTGCGAAAACCAACCACGAGACTTCGTTGGCCGCTTGAAGAATCGAAGGGTGAAGATGGACCGTTGCTGTCGGGAGATTCAGACCTGATTGGCGATGAGCTTGATGCGCTGGCGGGTGCTGCCGATGAAGCTTCACTTGATTCTTCCCGGAGACGTGAAGAGAGCATTGATTTGCTCGACGTGTCCAATATTCCGGCGGAAACGCACGCCCATCGAGCCAAGAGGAATATCAGGATACTCTGGCCGGTCTTGCTGCTGGCGCTCGGTATCATGGCGGTGGGCTCGTGGCTGGCGTGGGAGAAATACGGTCCTTCCCGCGGAGATTGGCCTTCCGACGATACCTCGCCGACAGGTGGCGATACGAAGCTGATTGTTCCCCGCCACGAGCGTCCCGTGAAGAAACCGGGCCCAAAACCGGCCCACACAACCAGGACTGAACGTCCCCGCATAACCGAGCGCACCAAGCCGGCGCCGGGCCCAAGCGAACCTGCCGGAGAGCTGGTGACCAGATGTGTTGTCTCCGAGGTGACGCTTGATACCTCCGGGAACAAGGCTCAAAAGGTTGCCTCGGCGGGGAATGCCTTTTGCACCCTGAAGGTGAAGATGGTGGTTGGCGCCGATCCGCTATGGCTCACCGCAAAACGTCCCGATATCGCTCTTGGCATTAACGGCAAGGAGTATTACATGAGCGGCGAGCTTCGCCTTGCCGGCATGAACAGGACCAGCAAGATAACCATTCCCGCCGGCACCGTGGTGCAGCTCAATCTGCGATTTGAAGTGCCTTGCAGTCGGTTGGTGGCCAATGGGCTCGATGCGATGTTCCGCGTTGGTGATGCGCCTTGCGTGCCGATATCGTTCGGTAAATCTGAGCATGTTCAGGCGTCGGAGGCGTTGGCGGGTGAGTTCATCCGCGCCGCGTCCGTGGGAATCGACGTTGAGTCTCGCGATCCGTTCATTGCGGCATTTGCGGATGCGGGAATGAAGGGAATGGATATTCGGGTGAGAAAGACCGGACGGCTGACTGTGGCGGTTGGCGAAGGTATGTTCACTTCCACCGCAACGCGCGCGGACGATGGTTTGTATGATGTGATATTCGAGCGTGCTGGGCGCAAAATGGCTTGCCGGATGCGATTTGCCTACGGTGGCAAGGAAGTAATTGTCTACTGCGGCGGAGAAGGGCGGCCGCATGTGACGTTCAGGAAAGAAGACTGGAAGAAGGTCGTGCCCGCCGTGAATCAGAAAATCGAAGACGGAAAGAATTCCGGAAGTAATTGGAAGAAACCCGATGGCGCTCCCGAATTCTTTGGTGTGTAGTGAGCCGGGAGTGTTATCAAGAGATGAGCAAGCATTATCAAGAGATCGCAAAGCCGAAACCCAAGCGATACCGCTTCATAGGGTGCGAGATTCTATACCGCGAGGCGTGTCATCTGGCCGCCCGCGCCGAAGCCATGGTTGACGTGGAGTTCCTCCGCAAGGGACTGCACGATCTGGAAACCGTCGATATGGTATCCAGAATCCAATCGACAATAGACGGTGGCGATCCCGATGTTCAATATGAGGCGATCCTGTTGGGGTATGCCCGGTGCAACGACGGGCTCGTGGGCGTTACAGCCAGGGATATTCCGCTGGTGATCCCCAAGGCTCACGACTGCATCACGCTGTTTTTTGGCTCGCGAGAAGCCTACATGGAATACTTCAACGCTCATCCGGGTACATACTACATGACCACCGGATGGGTGGAACGCAACAATTTCGAAATAGACTCTGAATACGCCCAGCCGGCATACGGCAAGACCGGCGTGATGGGCAAACTCGGCCTGACTGACTCGTACGAAGAGATGGTCGAAAAGTACGGGAAGGAAAACGCCGATTTCATCGTCGAGAGCACCGGCGGCTGGCAAGAGTCGTATTCCGGGTGCCTGTACCTGAAGATGGGCGTCTGCGACGAGAGTTGCATGGTGGATCATTGCCGAGGTATGTGCAAAGACAAGGACTGGTCATTCGAGGTTCGTGATGGCGATATGACCCTGCTGGAACGTCTGTTCGCTGGCGACTGGGACGATGACTTCCTCATCGTGCCCCCCGGACACAAGATTATAGCCCTGAACGACGAAAACGTAATCGGCATCGAGAAATGCTGATATCTGTGGATGTTCGCTTGGTATGCTGTTTCCGAAAATGCCGAGCTGCAATACGGGGATTTCGATTGTTGATGATATGCTTGAGGAGATTCGAAGATGGCAGATGCCTTCAATATCTATTGTGATGAGAGTTGTCACCTGGAGAATGATGGCATCAGAGTCATGGTCTTGGGGGCGGTGTGGTGTTCAGTCGACGTAGTGCCTGAGATATCCACTCGGCTCAGGGAAATCAAGATGAAGCATGGCGTAGGGAGGCATTTCGAAGCGAAGTGGACGAAAGTGTCTCCAGCAGGAGTTGCATTGTATGAGGACTTGATTGATTATTTTTTTGATGACGACGACCTACACTTTCGTGGAGTGCTGATTCCAGACAAGGGAGTGTTGGATCATGTGACCTACGAGCAGGATCACGATGACTGGTACTACAAGATGTGGTTCACTCTGCTTGAGCCGATCATCGATCCAACCCGTCGCTACAATATTTATCTGGACATCAAAGACACTCGAAGCGAAGGTAAGCGAGCGAAGCTGGAGGATGTTCTGAAGAACTCACGCTATGATCCATCCGGGAGGATCATCCATCGAGTCCAGCAGATCCGATCACATGAGTCGGAGGTGTTACAACTGGCTGATTTGTTGATCGGCGCTATAGGCTACCACAACCGTGATTTGGGATCCAGTCGTGCCAAGCGGCAACTGATTGAACGCATTGCACGAAGGTCTGGGAAATCGCTGAAGAATACAACGTGGCTTTGTGAGCCTAAGTTGAATCTGTTGTGTTGGCAATCTGGGGGTGGTGCGTTATGACAGATTGGCTACCCCTACTGATGACCTTTTCCGAGTACGATCAAACTTGGCCTGCTTACTTGGATGGACTATACGGGGCATTCCATGCGGATTTCGTAGCTTCTAAGCCAAGTTATCCAGGCAAACGAATGGGACTGAAGCGATATCCCTTGGAACAAGGCAAAGAGGCAACCTTCTGGCATTTTATCAGCCAGGGACGGGATGAGGCAACGAGAACTCCGGATATGAGACGTTGCGAGAGAATCCGATGGCCACGACCGATTATAGATGCTACACAGTCAGAGTGCGTTCGGGTTTGGCAGACGAAGAGGGGGAGGGCAAAACGCATCGTGATAGCTCTGGTGGATTTCTCGTATGTCGTTGTACTCGATGATCGTGGTGAGTATGTGCTTCCCTGGACAGCTTACTGCGTGGAGAGGGAACATAGGCGAGTGAAGCTGAAGAAGGAATACGAAGCATGGAGAAAGGGATATCCAAAAAGCTAACGCCGCCCTTTTGGGACGGCGTCGTTACTCCTTCTACACATGGCAGATGAGATATTCTTATACCACTGATTCGCAAAACAGAGACAGTGGATAATCTTGCATGCACATCCAGTACAATTGAAACACATCCGTATATTAGTATCGGTTCATTGTGGCGGAGAGTCAAGGTGTGTGCTTTACGAAACGGAACAGCACAGTCTATATAAGAACGTATAATCTTGAGAATTAAGGGGTTGTGATAATTGTAGTTTGTCGTTTTTTGTTCACATTATGGGGCGTGGAGAGGTGTTACATTGCATTTTGACATGAAGGGAAATTGCGGGCAATAGCTTCCTGCAGTATTTTCATCTTCCTGGTATTTGGGATGAATTTCTGTTGTATGCTCGAATCTGCAGGTTCATATCCGGCGGACGTGGAAACCGCCGTCTACGTTGATTATTTCGCCTGTTGAGTATGGCAGATAGTTCTCGGCTATGGCGATTATCGCCTTGCCGACATCATCGCAGTGGCCCCAGCGTTTCAGCAGTGTCAGGTCTTCCATATCCATGTCGACATCGACAGGGTTTTCGCCGTCTTCATCATCCTTATCGGTGTTGAGCAATCCCACGCGTATTTCGTATGTGTTTATGCCGTACTCGCCAAGGCGGTCGGCGAAGAGTCCCGTTGCCATCGAAAGTGCGGCCCGGGCAATGCATCTCGCGCTGTGGGCCGGGCTGGATGCATATGAACTCACCGAGTTGACGGTGACTATCTTTCCGTTGGAAATCACGCCGCCCTGGGCGAGCCGCACCATTTCGTTCGCTACGAGTTGGGTGAGGAATATTGTCGATGCGGTGTCGCATTCCATCACATCGTGGAACGATTCCTCGGTCATCTCAAGGAGGTCCACCTCGCCATCGGGATGATCGCACGGGGCGTTAATGAGCATATCGATTCTGCCGAACTCGTTGAGTGTCTGCTCGACGAGTTTTTCACGATCTTCGGCGATGCTCAGGTCGGCTGAGGTTGCCGCGATGCGGACTTCCACGTCAGCTTCGGTAGCGGTTTCGAGAATCTCGTCGACGATGCTTTCGGTTTGGTCGCGATCTGCAGATGTTTGCAGAAAGATGGACCATCCATGTTGCACGAGCTGCATCGCTGCCGTTTTGCCCAGCAAACCATTGCCACCGGTGATGAGGGCAGTTTTTATGTTTTCCATTCTGTTTGGCTCCGAAAACAAGGCAGGCTCACGTGCACGCCGTCCCAATTCCCTGGCCAGCCCCGCGGCTGGGCCTCGACGGAATGCCTGTTCAGTGTCTTGCGAAAGATATGTATACTTAAGATATCGTCAGATATGCCACGAAAAGACAAGCAAATCAAGGGCCAACACAGATTGTGCATGGGCGGGTGTATGAGAATTCTTTCTGGCAGGAAAGAATTCTCGTACACAGAGCAGGTGAGTCCCGATGTGCACCGGGATCTTCGACGCCGGAGGCGGGC
>CBDUQP010000018.1:0-35164 GCA_965369385.1 uncultured Phycisphaerales bacterium | reverse complement strand
GATTCTGGGACTGTCCCCATTATTGCGGTTCACGCCCATGGAACACGAACTGGGACCGATTCTGGGACTGTCCCCATTATTGCGGTTCACGCCCATGGAACACGAACTGGGAGCTATGCACCAAACCATCTTCAAACACGGTAAGTGGGAGGCCCATTGCACCGCCGCAGACGGCGCACGCGTGGGCCTGCTGCGCTACAACGGGCATAATCTGCTCACGACTGCTCCCGACGACTTTCGGCCACCGGCCGACGATCTCGGCAGGTATGAGACTCGCCCCGTTTACGGCTACGATGACTGCCTGCCAACTGTCGAGGCGTGCGAGCATCCGACTATCGATAACCTGACACTTGCCGACCATGGCGAAGTTTGCTATTTGCCGTGGCAGGTCGAAACTGAAGCAGATCGCATCGTGTGCAAAACGCGGTGCGATCTGCTCGGCCTCGATGTCAGCCGCACGATGATATTCGAAGGCACTTCACTGCACTGGCAGTTTGAAGTGAAAAACGTCGGCGACCGACAAGCCAGTTTCCTGCACGTAATGCACCCGCTGATGCCGCTTGACGATATTGAGGCAATCACGTTTCCAACGTGCAAGCAGCATCACGATCTGATAGACGACAAACCACTCGCACAAACGGTTTCCACGCCGGCCGAGGCGGCGGCCTATCTGCTGGACTGCCCCAAGGGCGAGGCGAGAGAGATACTACTTCAAGGCGTGGATGACGGCCGGGCAGTGGTAACGCTTCGGGGGGGATTGTCGGTCGAGATACTCTTCGACAAGGACCTGCTGCCGACCATGGGCATATGGTGGAACAACTCCGCCTACCCGGACGAGAAAGGCCTGCGCCGCAACGAAGCCGCCTTCGAACCATACCCCTCAACCTTCAGCAACCTCGCCCGAGCCCACAAAAGCGGCAAGTACATGTCACTCCAGCCAGAACAGTCCCAAACCTGGACAATAACCTGGCGAGTGAGCAAGTAAGACACTCAGTCCCCAAAGAACCAGCTAATTGGCAGGTGTGCTGGCATTCTTGAACGACCCAGCCGCCTTGCTCGTAAGCTGACTGAAAATCATATGCGAAATTTTTAGCACTTCAGCCTTGACTTCTCCCGCTTCCCTGCTAATATTTTAGCAGACACAATCCAAACACTACGTTCCAGCGGTCAACAAAGGGAGAGACCATGACTACGAACGGTGAAGCGCAACTCAGCCGCAGAGAGCGTCAGATAATGGACGCCATCTACGCTCGCGACAAGGCCACGGTGAATGAAGTTCTCGCCAGCATCGACGATCCGCCCAGCTACTCGGCCGTGCGGGCCCTGATGCGAATCCTCGAAGAAAAGGGACACCTCAAGCACACACAGAAAGGTCGCGGGTTCGTCTACGAGCCCACCAGTCCACGCAAACGTGCCGGCCAGTCGGCCCTCACACGCGTGCTGAACACCTTCTTCAGCGGATCGCTCGAAAAAGCCGTCACCGCACACCTCGCAGACGAAGCGGCAGAGCTGACGAACGAAGAACTCGACCGCCTCAGCGAACTTATCCGCAGCCGCAAAGTTGACATAAAGGGAGAACACTAATGGGACCACTGCAACTTAATCTGCCCGTCGCAGCCGCCGACTGGCTTGTGCCACTCGCACCAGCGTTTCTCGATTCCGCCCTCAAGGCAGTTGCGATACTAGCTGTGGCCGGGCTGGCAACACAGCTTATGCGAAAAGCCTCGGCCGCCAGCAGGCACATGGTCTGGACTCTCGCGTTGCTGGCAGTTCTCGTGCTGCCCGCGCTGTCACTGACGCTGCCCGGCCTGCAAGTGCTGCCCACGTGGGTCGCTTTCACGCCCGCAACCACCACAGATAGCACAATCGCCGCCGATATCGACGTGCCTATGGAGCAAACGCCTCTTTCAGGTGAATTTGAAGTCACGAAAACGCCGGTCGCAGATCCTGTAATGCTGACGGCTGCGCACGATGGCGTCTCGGATGCAAACCCGATCACCCTTTCCCCCGAAATGCCCGAAATCGCCGGTGAAACTGCAATAGCCGTAGCACCAGGGACCGCTGAACCGCTCGCCCCACCGGCCGAGGTTTTCACCGTTCGCGATGGCCTATTCTGGGCAACAATCATATGGGCCGCAGGTGCCATGGTGTGCTTGCTGCCAATCATGCTGGGACATCTCGGCCTGCGCAGGCTCGAGCGAACCACGAAACCCGCAACAGGAGATATGTGGCAGCGATTGAGCGCAGAAATAGCGGCAGCGCTGGGTCTGACGCGAAACGTCACACTGCTGCGAAGCGAAACACGTGCTATGCCGATGATATGGGGTCTGTTCCGCCCGAGACTGCTGCTGCCGGCAGATTGCGACACCTGGTGCGACGACCGCCGCCGCGTGGTGCTTCTGCACGAAATGGCACACGCCATGCGTTGGGACTGCCTGATCAAGTTCGTCGGGCACCTCGTATGTGCTCTGCACTGGTTCAATCCGTTGGTATGGTTCGCGTTCAAGCGAATGCAAAACGAAGCCGAGCGCGCGTGCGACGACCTCGTGCTGTCGAGCGGCAGTGTGCCGGGCGACTACGCCAATCACATTCTGGAAATCGCCCGCGACCTGCGAAGCGGCCTGCTGACCGCCCACAGTTCCATAGCCATGGCCCGCCCCGGCAGTCTCGAAGGCCGCCTCCTTGCCATCCTCGACCCAAAACAAAGCCGCCGCAAATTGACCCGCACGCGAATCCTGATCGCCGCAGTACTGGTGGCCGCCATAGTAGTACCTATCTCTATCCTGAAAGCCACCTCGCCTGGTGATATTTCGAAGGACTCAGATACTCCCACCACCGAAGAACCGGCGTCTATCGACGTGACTGATTCCGCCAACGAAGATGCCAGAGACGTCACCTGCGCCGGCCGAGTGATCGATGAGAATGGCAAGCCGCTGGCCGGCATAACAGTGGAAGTCTACCAACAGAACCGTTGGCTGGCAATCGATCAACAGGCAACTGTACGCCAAACTGCAAAGACGGATAAAGCTGGTCGCTTCAGTGCCACTTTCAGTACGTCTGAAGACACTGCATGGGGATATGCTCTTGCCCGTCCATCGAACAAGGCGTACGGGTGGGCCGTGTGGATGAACCACGCCAAAGATCTATCATCCGACCCAGTCATCATTCGCTGCGGCAAACCGACAAAACTATCAGGTATTGTAATAGACAAGACCGGCAAGCCGATCGCCAATGCAACAGTCCGCCCGATTTTGAAGTGGCAGGGAGGAGGATGGACACTTGCCGGATGCGAGCGAATGACAGTGCACACCGCCGCCGACGGGAAGTTCGCTATCGAAGGCGTGCCGACCGCCGCCAGAGCGGAATTCATCGTTTCAGCGGACGGCTACGCAGAGATATGTACAGGACGCAGACTCCATTCTGACCCATGGTCTACATACGCCGCAGGACAGTCTGGAATTCGAATAACGTTGGGACCGGAGGCCGGAGTCAAAGGCACCGTGGTGGATACAGCCACAGGCAAGGGAGTCGGCGGTGTGAAGTTTTCGCCAGTTGGCGCGGGCACGTTGCACCGACAGGCACAAGCTCTCTGCACGAGTCGTGCAGATGGAAGCTTTGAGCTTAATGGCCTGCAACCGGGCAAGTACAGCGTTTACTTCAAACACCCCGAGGATCGAACGTCCGATTGGGTGGGCAAACGAGTCAGTTTCATCTGCAAGGCCGGTGAAGTGACCGAAGGCGTGAAGGTGAGCGTATTCAAGGGGCCAATTGTCAGCGTGAAGGTTCTCGACGCAGAGACGAAGCATCCCATATACCGGGCACAAGTGTCGACCAGTCATGGCGAGTGGTATAGCTGCTATACTGACAGGAACGGCATTGCGCGAATTCGCGTCCTTCCGGGCAAGTACAGCATCCGCGTATGGGAGAATATGCATATCCCTCATGGTGATAGCAATTTCCCCGATGCGGACAATCCACCTCGCTGGATTAACGTAAGTAACGGAAAAGACACGTCGACAACCATAATGCTCAAGCCATTGGCGATAGCCCACGGAGTTGTAGTCGACGAAGGCGGGAAACCGATAGCTGGAGCCTCAGTCTTCTCAGGCGGTCAGGACCCTCTCATCACAGACACAGAGGGTAAGTTCCAAGGATGTGTAGTTGGTGAAGTAGACGGTTCAAAAGGATATGCATTTGCCAGGCACGAGCAACGCAATCTGGCAGGCCGAGCGAAGATCACAGATCCCGCAAAGCCTGTCCGAATCAAGCTGACCACTGGCGGTAGGATTGCCGGAAGTGTAGTGGACCCAGCCGGCAAAGGCATACCCGGCGTAAAGATATCGATCAGTCTTCGTGTAGGCAGATCAGTACCCAGTCTACGTGGTTTGCACCTGACGACCGACACACAAGGACGCTTCGAGGCCAAGGCAATTCCACCTGGCGAAAAATACACCGTTAGCGTGAGATCGCAAGGGTTCGGCCGGGATTCAGCGAAATTCGCGATTCGCGGCAGCGAGCGAGTGCAGATCAGACCGCTGAAGCTGTCGCCCGCGAATCTCTCTATCGAGGGAATTGTGGTATATGAAGACGGCAAACCGGCTGATCGGGCTAATGTGAGCACCGGTGGCGATCAGCAGCCAGATAGCGGCCGCATGACGACTGGCCCGGACGGCAAATTCAAGATTAGCGGACTGGTAGCGGCCAAGATTCGACTGCATGCTTATGCCACGCCTCGGGGCAAGGGCACCCGAAGCGGAACAATGGCAGTCAAAGGCGGCGACAAGAACATCCGCCTCGTAATCGGTCCACCATCGCCGCCCCCTGGCGGCTGGAAGCCAAGAAAACCCGCAAGGCCGCAGCCGACCACGCAACCAACCACTCAACCAAGAACCACTACCCAGCCACTCAGCAGCTACACTGGCTCACCTCAGAAGCGTTACTTCGTGCGGTTGGTTGTGGATGGTGATTCTGTTTGGTTCCAGGGGAAGAAGACTGCCTGGGGCCAAGTGCCTGAGCTACTGAAGAAGGTGACTAATCGTAAGCTGACTGTGCTGCAAATCGCAATGGCCAGCGGCGATGTGACGATACGTCAAAGGGACAACGGCGTCATCCGCGCAAAACTCTACGCAGCCAAGTTCGGGTTCGAGTACCCCAGCGAGATAGGCACCCATCCCACCAATTCCGTCGGTTCACCAACACAGACGCTCGACGCAGATGAAGCCGCCAAGAGAGCCTCGGCCTCTGCAACTGTTGCGAAAGAGGATTTCGGCAGCATCGCCATGTTGCTTGCAACACAAAAAATGAATACGCCCGGGGCCGGCAAGAAAGCTCCGGACACGGTAAAAACCGCCGTCAGCTTCGTGCATGCGTTGCGGGCAAATGACGTTGCGAAGATGAAATCGCTGTGCGATGGCAAATGGCGAAAGTCCATCCCCGGCAATCCCCCCGGCCAAACGTCGGTCCGCCTGCAAACCCAGAAAGTGATACGGGCCTTCAAGAAGCCTGGCAATATCTCTGCAGAGCCGCGTCATAATGTCGTGGACGGTGATTTGGCCTTCGTCGCATTCGACGGACCGGCCGACACAAAGGACGTGCTGGCCGTGGGGCTAGCCAAGCGTAATGACCGATGGATTGTACTGCAAACAGGCGTTTGCCCGATATCAGAGATTGTCCTGTCAAAGTCCGTCAAGATCGGCAGACCCTCGACTGGCCTGTATACCTTTACGGTAGCAGCCCCGCCGCTGATCAAGCGTACATTGGTCGATATTGACGTCAAAGGAGACAACGCGGGCATTGATCTGGACTCAGGCAAAAGCTTCACTACCCCATCTCGTAAAAAGCAACGGGCCGGAGTCAAAAAGTGGTTCGCAGACACTGGCGTCGACATGAGCATGGACACCAAGAACGGGCAATTTGGCCTGATCTGCCCAAAGACAGTGACTCTGGCGATGATGTCCAACACAAATCCACCTGCAAGCATCGAATCCGAACTGAAGGAAGATGGCAAGGGCTTCGACAAGGTGCTCCAGAAGCGTGGCATGAAGGTCTATATCACCAAGAAGGACACAAAGCCGCCAATCAAACTGATGTTCCGCACATCCAAGGGCACGAGCGGCTTCATGCTGATAACCGATCTCAAAATGGCAAAGCCCGCAGAGATATCCTTCGGATACAGGCTACTGCCGAAAACGAAGCCCCCAGCCAAACCGCACACCCCGCCCAAGGCTGCCAAGCCAGAACCCAAAGACAAGATATTGATGCGTGTCTTCGATGTGCGCCTTCTCCTGACGCTCATATATCGTGCCGACTTCTCGCCACCGCAGTTCGGCTGGCACGAACCCGGCAAGCCAATGCCTGCCAGGCTGGGTGCGCCGAAACACAAACTGGGCCAGACAGTAAAGAACAGTCAGAAGCTATCTCAGAAGGCACAGCAAGAGGCACGCGCAAACAAGCTCATCAAGGCTATCCACAAACGCTATCCGAACATGGGTTGGAACGGTACGTCGCGAACGATAGAGAGTCTGGATGGCCAGATCGTCGTCAGGCAGACCAAAAAGAACCTGGACACAATTGATCACATGCTCAAGAAACTTCGCTATCAGCACTCGGTGCACGTCAGGCTGAAGGCGCATGTAATCGTGGCATCGCCAGGAACTCCGCTGCCCAGCCTGCTGGCTTCCCAGCCGAAAGACGGTGGCTGGCTGAACGACAAGGAAGTCTCCATGCTGCTGAAGAATGCGGAGAATAACAAGGGATACCGCACAATGGCGTTTCCGTCCATGACCATTCGTAACGGCCAGGCAGCCAGTTCATTCTCGGGTAAGATGATGGCCCACATATTGGCCGACAAAACACCAACTGAGCTTGCGATAGTCGGGAATCACCAAGATGGTATTGCCGCCACCTACGAAGCAACATTCTCGGCTGACTACCGAAGGGTCACGCTGAAGATCAACAACCATGTTTCCAGAAGCTTGAATGCAGCGGGCAGAATCCTGCTGCACGAGCTTTCGACCACGGTGTCAACACCTGGCGGCAGAACTCTTGTGATTCCCGCGACGCTCAAGGTTTCCGACAGCGTGGGCACCATAGCAGCCGATGGCACGGTCAAGATGAAGTCAACTCCAGTATCGCCTTCGAAAGAAATGCAGGAACGCTGCTACTTCCTGATAACCCCCGTCATCATTCTCCCGGACACCCTTGAGAGCACACTCTCGCACCAGAGAAGAGAAGGATTCACCAAGCTCGTAGAGCGGACCGTTCTCGATGGCCCGCACAGACGGGATTTTCTTCTGGACCTCGATACGGGCAAGGTACTCACCCCGCCGCACAAGGCGCGTGTGAAGCAGCTTGGCGGCAAAGAGCAATGGATGAAAGATAATGGAATCGACGCAATCGGCGGCAATCTGGAGGCCGGGGATTCAGGCATCATGTCCACGGGAATGGTGGTGGTGAAGCTCAAGAACTCAGACTGGAACACCATATCCAGAAATGATATCACGAAACACATTGATCGTATTCCATACACGCCAGCCGCCACCGCCCAGATGCGAATGAGCACACTGCCGGGAAGGCCAGCGACATACTATTTTCGCACACGTGAGGGAGCAACCGGACTGCTACAAGTGGTCTCGCTTGACCGCAAGAAGAAGTCCACGAAAATACGCTACAAGCTCCTGCGTACCGATGAGAGCCAGAAGTGTCACTTCGTGAGAGCAGTGTTCAACGGGCACGAGATGACATTCCAGGGCAAGCCTGTATTCCGCGAAACGCTGGCCGCTGCGCTCAAAAAGGTGCCAGATCGCCATCTGACTGTGCTGGAAGTTGCACTGGCAGCCGAAAACGCCGGAAAGATTCCTGCCAAGCAAGTGAAGCTATTCCACAAGGAAATGCAGGAACTGGTAGACACACTCGGCTTCGACTACATGCGAAATGTCGGGGTCAAGCGGATGGGATCTCTGGGATCGCCCAGCCGCACTTTGTCCGGATTGGAAGTAGCCGGAAGACGCACGCCCCCGCCGGGAAAGCCTGTTGGCAAGAACTCGCTTGGCTCCCTCCTGTCGTCTGGCGAAATAGAACCGCTTCTGCTACGCAACGCTCGAGAAACGCGTCTTAGCACAATGATCTGCCTGCCCAGCGACATGGGGCTGGATATCGACAAGTGCTCATTCCCATCGACCGGCGGGAAACGCGGCATTGCGGCTGTCGAAGAAATGCTGAAAGATGGCGCAGACATCGCGATGCACGTGTCAGGCGGCCGCACATGCTTGATATGCCCCAGAAGCGTTACTCTGGCGATGTTCTCGCCGGACAATCCGCCAGTCAGCCCTGCCGTGGCGTTTAGCGAAGACGGCAAAGGATTCGAACTCCTGACTGGCAAAGGCGGCATAAAGACCTACCTGCTGAAGAAGGATGTAAAGCTGCCAGTGATATTCGCCTTCCGGACGGACAGGCGTGCCATCGGTGTGATGAAGATCACGACCATACGGACCGCGAAGAACAAGAAGGGAATGACGCTCTGGTTCCACATGCTGCCCAAGCCCCCTGCCCCAACATCTGATCTCGCAAGATTCGACCTCCACGGCCACAACCTGCTGAAACTCGCAGCCATGTCACTTAAAGAGTCCAAAGGGAATTGAATCGAACCAACAGCCCGGCCGGGACGTCACATGGCGTCCCGGCCAGACTGACGGCATTAAGAGCATATCGTGCAGCAATAGCGCCAGCGCCGCAATCGTTGGTACTTGAACTAATGAACGCCGGTTACACCTTTGCGAATGATGCTTTTGCCAGTTTTTCCTGGGCGGCGTGCATTTGTTCTGCTGTGGGGGCTGCGCCGTTTTCCATCATGCTGCGGAAGCAGTCGAACAGGTATGTTGCATCGTGCGGGCCGGGCGAGGCCTCGGGGTGATACTGCACGCTGAACAGGCATTTGTCCGCATGCGAATAGCCCTCGACGGTGTTGTCGTTCAGGTTCACGTGCGTGACTTGGGCGCCGACCGCCTTGATAGACGCTTCATCTACCGCGAAACCGTGGTTCTGGCTGGTGATCTCCACCTTGCCGGTGGCTTCGTTGCGGACGGGATGGTTCGAGCCGCGATGGCCGAACTTGAGCTTGTATGTGCTCGCGCCAAGTGCCCATGACAGCATCTGGTGTCCAAGGCAGATGCCAAACATCGGCACCTTGCCAACCACACCCTTGAGCGTATCAATTGTGTATGTAACGGCTTCGGGATCGCCCGGTCCGTTGGACACGAACACGCCATCAGGCTTGGCTGCGAGAATCTCGTCGGCCGTGGCGGTGGCGGGCACAACCTTCACGCCGAATCCACACTCAACGAGATTCCGCAGAATGTTCATCTTCGCGCCGCAGTCGATGGCGACTACGTTGAATTTTTTGTCGCCATGCGGCCGCGTGCCCTGAGCGAACTCGGAGACATACCCTTCGGTCCAATCATAGCCTGCCTTGGGAGTGACGAATTGCACCATGTCCTGCCCTGCCATCGAGGGCAATGCCTTGGCGCGGGCGACGAGTTCGGCATCGTCGAGGATTTCGGTGCTCATCACGCCATTCATCGCACCGGCGACGCGAATATGACGGGTAAGGGCGCGGGTATCGATATCCCAGATGCCCATAATGCCTTCAGCGGCGAGACATGCCTCAAGAGACTTATCCGCGCGGAAGCTGCTGACTACAGGCGACAGCTCCTTGATCACGAAGCCACGAACCTGAACCTTGCGATCGTAACTCTCTATATCTTCAGATGTAATACCATAATTGCCTATCAGTGGATAGGTCATCGTCACTATCTGCCCGGCGTAGGACGGGTCGGTGAGGACTTCCTGATATCCGGTGAGTCCGGTATTGAAAACAACTTCACCTTCGCTGGTGCCCTCTGCGCCAAACGATCTACCGGTGAACACCAATCCATCTGCCAATGCGAGTTTGCAGGTTTTTCCCGATGACATAGCTTCCTCTGCGGACTTCTGCGAAATTCTATAGCCTTGTGAACAGTAACGTTTCGAGAGTATAGCAAAACGCCGTGCGACTCTCAAAGCCAAAGTGGCGCGGGCTCTGGTGACGCATTGGCTTCAGCCAATACAGACGAAAACCCCGCCCGGATCGCGGCTTTTTGTCGCTCCCGGCGGGGTCTGTTTCGTGTGCGGGAGGCTGGCCTATTCTTTCAGGGCGCAGCACTTCTTGTACTTCTTGCCCGATCCGCACGGGCACGGGTCGTTTCGGCCGGTCTTTGCGTCGGCCTTGATCGCTTCGACCTTGGGCGTCTTGTCAATGATGTCCTTCTCCTCGGCCAGCTCGTCGTCCGTCTTGGCGCTATCTGCCAGTGAGTCGAACTTGTCTTTGCTCTTGGACTTCGAATAATGCTCGCCCAGTCTGTCTTTCGCCATAACCATTCTCCTGATACGCACCTCGCGGTCAGCAAGGCAATCTCGGCCGCCGCTTTGGGGCAAGTCAGCCGTATACTATTTTGAATTCCACTATCGCAATCGCCGCCGCAAGACATCTACAAATCGCGGCCGCAGCATTTTTCAGGGAGCCTGTATTCGCTGCCTGAATCTATCGTCACAAACCTTTGCAAGACGTCTACAAATCGCGGCCGCAGCATTTTTTGAACTTTTTGCCCGATCCACACGGGCACGGATCGTTTCGCCCCACCTTGGGGATGTCGCGTTTGATCGTAGCAACCTTGGGTGCCTGCCCGGCCTGCTGCTGCTCGGCCTGCTGGGTGAGCCCGTCGTAGGCACTGAGCTGATCGTGCACCACGTTCGACACCTGATAGACGCTCGACGCCTCATCCTCGGCCGTCACGCGGACCTTGAAGATCATGTCGGACACTTTGTCGGCTATCGCTATCAGCATCTCTTCGAACAGGCGTGCACCTTCGCGTTTGAACGCCACGCGCGGATCCTGCTCGGCGTAGCTTCGCAGATTGATGCCGCTCTTGAGATGATCAATGCTCAGCAGGTGATCCTTCCACGCATTATCGTAAATCTGCAGAAGGACGTAGCGTTCCAGCTCGGTCATTTCGCGACGCAGGAATTTTTCACCCGCCTGTCGCACCGTTGCCAGCACGTCTTTGCCTTCGAAGTCGTCTTCAGTCAATCGCGTGTCAAAACGCTTTTCGGCAAACTCTATCGCCTCGAGCGCCCCTGCGTTATCGCCTAGATTATCCTGCACGCATCGATCCAGACGATCACCCTGTGTCCACTGGCCGGACAGTTCTACAAGCTGCTCGTATACCTGGCGAGGCTCGGTCTGCTGGAGCTGCTCCACTTCGAAACCGGCTTCGTACTTGGCGTTTGCCCAGTCTGCCAGCTGGCCCAAGGCGTAGACATTATCCGGCCCGCCGTGGCCGAGCGTCATCTCCATCGCATATTCAACGGGATACTCAATCTCGCGGCGTTTGTAGTAGTCGGCAACCTTCGCCAGCAGCGCGTTGCAAACCTCGTCGGACTCTGTGCCACCAGCCATCAGTTCATCGACGGTAATCTCCAGGCCAAACTTGGCGCTGGCCCAATCCGCCATGGACTCCACCGGGAACTTGGGATCAAGGAACCTGCCCAACGGAGAAATATCCACAGCATCTATACGCTCGCACGCGGCCTCCGATAGCTCCTGCTCTACCTCGGTGGGATTCATCTTGCGAAGCTGCCCTTGTGTGAGCGAGACGCCGAAGCGGCTCATAGCCCACGAACTGAGGTTCTTCAGATCCCAATCTGCGGGATCGATGTCCTCATCCATATACTCGCCGAGAGTCATGCTGACGACGCTTCGTGCTTCTTCTTTGGCACGCTCGCGCATGGCGTGTTCGAGGTTTGGCAGGTCGTCAGGCTCGGAGGCACGAATCTGCTCATCACGCACAGGTGTCTGCATATTCTGACGAACCCACTCGGCAATGCACCGCTGGCGATAACCACCTGCGATGTAATTCTGCGACGCATCGTCCAGCACCTCGCGGACCATATCCATCACCACGCCGTCAAGCTCTCTACCCTCAAGAACGGCCTGACGCCGGCTGTAAAATGCATGACGCTGAACGTCCATCACCTCGTCATACTCCAGCAGGTTCTTGCGTATCTCGAAGTTACGCTCCTCGACCTTCCTCTGCGCCCGGGCGATACCCTTAGACACTCGCTTGTCCTCGATGGCAACGTCACCCTGAAGCCCCAGCCAGCCAAGAACCTTCAGCGTCCATTCTCCGGCGAACACTGCCATCAGCTCATCGCGAATCGAAAGGAAGAACCTACTTGAGCCCGGATCGCCCTGGCGGCCTGAACGTCCGCGAAGCTGGTTATCGATACGCCGGGCCTCGTGGCGTTCGGTGGCTACGATATGTAATCCACAGGGCACATCCAGCGGGCATTCCTTGCGACCGCGATCCGGGAACGCGGGATCGAGCTTGGCTTTGAAGCAATGTGCGCAGTTTGTGGCCGCGTTATAATCCGTGCAAAACATGCAGCATTTGTTGGAACCAGGCGGGAACAGACCGCTGGTCTGCACACCCAGTTCGCCCAGTTTCTCCTCAGAAGGGACCTTGCATGTTTTACAAACCACGCCTTCGCCGAGCTTGATATCGGTACCGCGACCGGCCATGTTGGTGGCAATAGTCACCATGCCGACCATATCCTTTGATCCCTGCTTGAGAGGCCGCTGCATACCCGCGTTTTTAACGATCTCGCCTTCTACGGTTGACTCATTGACTCGCCCATTGAGAACCTGGTGCTCCACGCCATAAGTGCGTGTGAGCAATGTACTCAGCCGCTCGGACTTTTCAATACTCGTGGTACCAACCAGTACCGGGCGTCCCTTCTTGCTCTCGTGATTGATCTCTTCAACGATAGCGCGAAACTTGGCGTCCTCGTCGGCATAAATGCGGTCGTTATGATCGGAGCGATTGACGGGGCGATGGGTCGGAATGGACAGCACATCAAGACGATATATCTTCATGAACTCGGTGGCTTCGGTCATTGCGGTACCGGTCATGCCCGAGAGTCTCTTGTAGAGCTTGAAGAAGTTCTGCAGCGTAATCGTAGCCAGAGTCTGGTTCTCTTCGCGAACAGGAACGCGTTCCTTGGCACAGACCGCCTGGTGCAAACCGTCGGACCACTCGCGACCTTCCATCAGTCGGCCGGTGAATTCATCGACGATTACCACCTGCTGCTCGCGGACAACGTAATCCTTGTCACGTTCGTAGACCAGGTGTGCACGCAGGGCCTGGTCCATGAGATGCGGCCATTCCATGTTTGCACCAACATAGAAGCTGCCTACGCCGGCGATTTCCTGAGCAAGGGCGACGCCTTCCTCGGTCATGTGCACAGACTTCTTGTCCAGCTCGATCTCGTAAAAATTCACGCACCCGGCAAGTTCTTCTTGCGTGCGAGCAATATCCGCCTGGGCTTGGGCGAGCTTGTCGGCGGCATTTTCCTCTCCGTCTTTGCGGGATGCTTCGGTAGCCAGCGACTTGATGTCACGCTTCAGGCCTTCTGCGCGGCGATTGGCGGTATCCCACATGCGATTGCGACTTATGACTTCACGAGCGACGGTATCGGCTTTGGTGTAGCGTTCGGTCTTGCCGTGGGCCGGTCCAGAGATAATCAGCGGTGTTCGCGCTTCATCGATAAGAATACTGTCAACCTCATCGATAATCGCGAAATCCAACGATCCCTGCACCTGCTCGGCGACCGACATTTTCATATTGTCGCGAAGATAGTCGAAACCGAATTCGTTATTCGTACCGTAGGTAACATTGCACTGGTAAGCCTCGCGCCGGTCTTGGGCTTCGGGACCATATGCGGGCATGTCGGAAGTGATGTACCCAACTGAGACGCCCACGAGATCGAAGATCGGCTTGGCGAACTCTGCACCAACCATGACGAGATAATCGTTGGTGGTCACAACATGCGTGTGCAGGCCTTCCAACGCTGCCATGAATATGGCGGGATAACATGCAATGGTCTTGCCCTCGCCGGTTGCCTCTTCGGCAATCATGCCTTCATCGAGAACCTGCGACGCCACGAGCTGCACATCATATTGACGGTGATTCTGCGCGCGACGCGAAGCCTCACGAATGAGGGCGAACGCCTCCGGGCGCACAGCGTCGCGGGGCTCACCATCAGCCAGCCTCTGGCGCAATTCGTCGGCCTTGGCCCTGACGCCATCTTCGCCCAGAGCCCGCATCTGCTCTTCCAGCGGATTGACACTATCGCGAACGAAAACCATCTTCCCACGAACGATCCGCTCGTTGCGTGTTCCGCCTATCACCTTCAAAAAACACTTACCCAAAAATCCAAACATGGACATATCCTTCATAAGTTGCGTAAAATACGGTGCGTAAGTATCGCATGACTCATGGGCCATAGTCAAGCCAAGCCACCTTGACGCCGATAAAACTTGTGCATAAACTTAACTGAACAAACAACATGTCATATCCAGGGTGAAAAATGGAAAAGCAGAAACCTTTCGGACTTGGACTCATCGGATGCGGAGCCTTTGGGATGTTCTGCCTGGAAGCCTTCGAAAAACTCGACAACGTGCGCGTAGTGGCAGTAGCAGACGTAAGATATGACGCTGCAGAACAGTTCGCCAAGCGATTCGGCGTCCCCGCATACAACAATCCCGCCGACCTCATCGCAGATCCCAATGTCCAGATCGTCCACATTGCCACCCCGCCATCTTCGCATCACGAGCTGGTGCTGGCGACAGCAAATGCGGGCAAAAACGTTCTCTGCGAAAAACCTCTGGCGATGAATCCTGCCCAGGCGGATGAAATGCTGGCAGCGGCGGCAGCAGCCAGCGTAATAGCCCCGGTGAACTTCGTCCTCAGGTATAATGCCGTAACGCGAACCGTGCAGAAGATCGTCGATTCCGGAGTTTTGGGCAAACCGCTGTCGGCCAGGCTTACGAACTGCGCCTCGGATTCCAAACTTGACCCGGACCACTGGTTCTGGGCACCAGAGGTCTCCGGCGGAATCTTTATCGAGCATGGAGTGCACTTTTTCGACCTGTACAGCTCATGGTTCGGCCCGGGCGAGGTAATAAACGCCAACACCGAACTTCGCGAGAATACCAAGCAAGAAGACCGCGTGATGTGCACGATCCGCCACGAAAACGGCGTTATCGCCAGCCACTATCACAGCTTCGACCAGTTCAGCCTTCTCGATCGCACCGACCATCGCATAGTCTGCGAACTGGGCGATATCAGAATTGAAGGATGGATACCGCTAAGTGTCCAGATAGATGCTGCCGTCAATGACACCGGTGCCGAAACACTGCGGAATATCTGCGGCGGGTTGGATCCCGTGGTCAAACAGCAGATCCCCCCATCGCAGCAAAATGGCCTGAGCCGCGGCTGTCAGAGAGACCTGACGAAGATCATACACCTTGACTACACGCCCAATACCGATAAACAGACCGTCTATGGCGAATCGGTGCAGCAACTGCTTGCCGACCAGCTAGCCTACCTCAATGACAACCAGCAGGATCGAGTTGTAACCGAATCCAACGGACGAAACGCCCTGCTGCTGGCATGCGCGGCTGTGAGGCTGGCGGAAGAACAATAGTCGATAAACACATCGAAGCCTCAACAATGAAGTGGTTGCCTTATAGGCGAATAGCTCACATCAACTAGTCTTACATTATAACTTTCACTCTCTGAGCGTCCATATTAGCATCTCTGCGCCTTGACTGAAGCCCCTCCGGTGGGGATCATGTCTCACGTTAGACCTATCTCACAAACTCACCAAGGAAGGACGAGTTCGACCGATGCCACAGATGCAAAAAGCATACACAGCCAGAATCGCCGCAACCGAGAACATCCCCACCCCTCAGGTGAAAGCTACAACCGACCTGCTCGCCGAAGGAGCCACCGTGCCCTTCATCGCCCGATACCGCAAGGAAGCAACCGGCGGACTGGACGAAGTCGCCATCATCGCAATTCGCGACCGGCTTGAGCAACTCGAAGCTCTCGACAAACGCCGCGAGACCATTCTCAAATCGATGGGCGATCAGGGCGTGCTCAGCGAAGAACTTAACAAAAAGATCCTCGCCGCCGAGACACTATCAACTCTTGAAGACATATACCTGCCATTCAAGCCCAAACGCCGCACCCGAGGCATGATCGCAAAAGAACGTGGGCTTGAACCGCTGGCAGCCGCGATCTTCGCCCAGGAACAAATCGACCCAGCCGCCGAAGCCGCCAAGTTTGTTGACGCCGAAAAGGAAGTTCCCGATGCCGACGTCGCACTCGCCGGCGCTCGGGACATAATCGCCGAGTGGATCAGCGAAGACGCAGACACACGCGCCGAACTCCGTGAACTCTACGCCGAACGCGGCGTTCTGAACAGCCGCGTGCTCAAGAACAAGGAAGAAGAAGGCGCAAAGTACAAAGATTACTTCGAATGGGAAGAACCCATCGCAAAGGCACCTTCCCACCGAATACTCGCCATACGCCGCGGATCAAAGGAAGGCTTCCTGGCATTCTCCATCCAACCGGAACCGGCGGCCGCACTCGGCATACTCAGACGCAAGTTCGTTCGGGCAGACAACCAAGCCGCCGAACAGGTAGCTCAAGCCGCCAACGATTCGTACAACCGCCTGCTTTCGCTCTCGATGGAGACCGAAATGCGGCTGGATAGTCGCAAACGTGCCGACGAAGAAGCCATCCGCGTATTCACCGAAAACCTCCGCGAACTGCTGCTGGCGTCCCCGCTCGGGCAGAAAACAGTGCTCGCCCTTGACCCCGGTTTCCGCACCGGCAGCAAGGTAGTCTGCCTCGACAGACAGGGCAAACTGCTGTGCAATGACACTATCTACCCACTGGAACCCCAACGCCAGACCCAAGCCGCCGGCGCAACCATCATGGCCCTGGTCGAGAAATACAACATCGAAGCAATCGCAATCGGCAACGGTACCGGCGGCAGAGAGACCCAGGCCTTCTGCCAGAGCCTCAAGATCCCAAACATTACCATAGTCATGGTCAACGAGAGCGGCGCATCAGTTTATTCCGCATCCCAAGCCGCCCGCGACGAATTCCCCGATTATGACCTCACCGTGCGAGGCTCGGTCTCGATCGGCAGACGCCTGATGGACCCGTTGGCGGAACTCGTAAAACTCGATCCCAAATCCATCGGAGTCGGGCAATACCAGCATGATGTGGACCAGAAAGCTCTCAAGACATCCCTGGATGATACCGTCGAAAGCTGCGTGAACGCGGTCGGCGTGGAGATTAACACTGCCAGCAAGCAACTGCTGAGCTACGTGTCCGGCCTGAGCGAAAGAGTGGCGGGAAATATCGTATCACTGCGAGACGAGAAAGGTCCGTTCCGATCTCGCAAGGAGATATTGAAGGCGCCGGGCATGGGTGCCAAGACCTTCGAGCAGGCCGCCGGTTTCCTGCGAATCCGCGAAGGCGATAATCCGCTCGATTCTTCTGCTGTCCACCCCGAAAGCTATCCCATCGTAGAACAGATGGCCGGCGACATTGGATGCACGGTCAGCGATCTAATACGGGACCCGCAGCTTCGCGCCAAGATCGACCTCACGAAGTACGTGAGCGATACCGTTGGCATGCCAACTCTTGAAGACATCATGGCAGAGCTCGCAAAGCCCGGCCGCGATCCGCGAAAGCAGTTCGAAGCCTTCAACTTCGCCGAAAACGTGAACAAAGTATCAGACCTTCAGCCGGGAATGAAGCTGCCCGGTATCGTAACAAACGTAGCAGCCTTCGGAGCTTTCGTGGACGTGGGCGTTCATCAGGACGGATTGGTGCACATCAGCCAACTGGCCGACAAATTCGTATCCAACCCGGCCGACGTGGTTAAGGTGCAGCAGAAAGTGATGGTCACGGTGATGGAAATTGACCTCGACCGCCAGCGCATAGCACTTTCGATGCGATCCGACCCAGAAGCCGTGCGACCCAAGGGCGGAGAACGAAGCGGAAAGTCCAAGCCATCGGTCCGGCCGAACAAAGGCCCGAAGCAAGTCAAGCAGTCCCAACAGCAAAGCCGCCAAAGCGACCTGTCAAACAACCCGTTCGGAGATTTCTTCAATAACCACAAAGTAGACCGCAAATAGCCCGGCCGCAATGTCCAATCACGAGCCCGCTTTGCCCATGAAGAACTCCAACGTTTGGCTATTTGGTCATGAACTATCGGTCTATTGTGAGTCTGGGAGTGAAAGAGAGAGACTCATCGCGTGGTCATAGGATATTAGCTGCCCATCTGCTGTCTCCAGCCATGCCGTCTCCTCATGTGACTTTGCGGAAATCGCTGTGGCGCTCAATCTGCCAAGAATGCTACCAACATGCTCAAGTACGCCCTGCTCGCGTTCATCAAACACTACCTTAACAGAATCAGCATTGGGACCAGGCTTGTAGTAGTGCCCTACATACCCTCCAGGGAACTCACGTTCCTCTCGTACTAGCAGACCTTCGAACTCCATTCTGCACAGAAGCCCATCAAAATCAGCAGGCACAGGGCCGAGCTTTATCCTACGATATGCGGTCCCCGTCAGTGAAACGCTAGCATTGCGATAATTCACATAGTCCGCATAAAAGGTGAGCTTGTTTATCGTTGTCCGCGAGACATCACGCAACTGAGAGCAAAACCAAATGACAACCCGAGCAAAACGCTCATAGTCAAACAGTCGATACCCAGTCCTATCTGAACGCTCCATCGGCATACAGACACAATCCCCATCTTGCAGGTATGCCTGCAAATTGCCCGCACCTTCCTGCTGTCCCGTCAGAGCCGATTGGGCTCGCTCTCGCTGCCAGTCAGTTAACAGATGCCCCCGCAGATTCAGAATATCCAGCATCACACTGGGATTCTGGCAAGCCCGAATAGCCGTGTCGTGCATCTGGTCCTGAAGGCAGCCCTTCTCATAGCGGTTGATCGTCGCCTCCCCCATCCCGAGCAATACCGCGAATGACTTCTGACTCAGCCGGTACCGCTCGTGAATGCCCTTGATCTCCTGAGGGGACAGCAAGCCCATTCGTCGGCGATACTCCGAGTGAATCACATCAAGCACCGCTTGGTCCTGCTCGTCCGTGCCGATAGACTCCCCACATTCCTCACAGAGCATCCTGTCCACCGTAACCGTGATCTCCTCGCCACGAACAGTGTAACTCTCATCCCGCTTGACGGGAATAAGCGTCCGGTAGTCCTCACAATTCGGGCAAAAATCCTCAATTGTTTCTCTTGTCATACTATTCATCATGCACCTCCCCGTAGTGGATAGCTGATCTTGTACTCAGCCGGATGAAATGACCAGACCATCGCCCGGTACGTATTCTTGCGTCTCGAATCCGGAGCTACACGTAGCTTGATATAGGCTTCAGTACCTGCCACATCCTTGCCAAATTCCCAGACTTCTTTGGTATTATCCGTATCGTCTGGTTTCGGGCCCGCGTAGTAGTCTTCTGGAGTCAACCCAAACAATACTTCCTCACGCTCCGCCAAAGTGATGCCCAAATCGAGCAGGCCCTGAAGGTTCTTTTCTCTGTGCATGACGCTCAAGAATCCCATCTTAAGGCATCCCTTGAACAGCATCAGGAAATCGACGACCTCGCTTCGGGAGGTCATGTCAGTACCTTATATCGACCATTAAACACTATCATATAATAGTATTTTTTCAATTGAAAAACAATTGATCGACCCACTTCTCTGCCTTCTGTATTCATAAGCTATTCCCTTAACTAGCCTTGTACTGATAAATCAAAAACATCCTTTTGCAAAACAACCCAAAGCAAACTACCCCAATATGACTCGTCGCCAGATCACCCTACCAAATCATCTATCGCACTGGAACTACGCCTTCGTATCGCTATTGCCGCCTATGGGGATATTGCGGTTGGCGAAGTAGTTGTCCTCGATTACGCAGGGACGCGATATCTCCAGCAGCAGTGCAGGGCCTACGCCCGTGAAGCTGTGCGGCTTGTCGGTTTCCACCAGCAGCACGTCGCCCTCGCTGAACTCACGGACTTCGCCCTCGTAGTTGACGGTCATCTTGCCCTTGACCAGATGGAATGTCTCCACCTTGTCCTTGTGATGGTGCATCGGGCAGGTCTGTCCGTCGAACACGAACAGCCACTTGCCGCAATACCCCGCAGCCACCTCGTTGGCGATCCAATATTCAATCAGGCCGGTTTTGGCAAACTCGCCCAATCCGAAATCCAACACCAACGCATCAACGGCCGGCATGGTCATGCCCCAGGCCGCAATCTGCTTTTCGCAGGCGGCCAGTGCCTTGTCGCAAAGCTCACCGGTCAGCGCGATATCAAGTCCTTTGTCCAGTTCGTCCATAGCTGCTGTCTCCTGATCTGTCTGGGGCAGAAATACTACCACAGGAAACACGCCCAAGAAACCACCGCCGGGCTGCAAATCTCATGAAATTCCACCGAATCCGTAGAAACCGGCCGAAAATCGCGAGAATGCACAGGTATCAATCAATTTGTTCCACAATGCGTTTGAAAGCCTCGGCGTTTTCCGCCGCCTGCGCCGCATGGCAGTTATTGAAGTACACGTTTATCGTATCCAGCTCGCCGTCAATCTCCTGCCACATCCGGGATATCTCCGTCAACTGATCGTCAGAGTAGTTGTAATCATATCTGTCAACCGGGCCTCCGTACCACTTGTCCGCATTTCGAGAGTGAAGACGCAGATAGCCCGTCCGGCTGGTGGCGGTAGCGGCCGTGTGATACAGGGATCCAATATCCGGAACATCAGGAACAGCCAGCGTCACATTACGATCACGGAGGCCCGCCACTGTGGAAGCGTGCTGCCATGAATTGTGTCGGAACTCCACCGCCAGCGGTACCGCGGCGAAATCCTCAATCGTCTCGGCCAGGTATTTGCGATTGATAGTAGTTCTGTGAAATGACTGCGGAAACTGCAGCAGCACTCCGGCGAGCTTCCCCACCAAGCTCATGGGCAGCAATGCCTCCAGATACTCCCTGGCTACGGTGCGATTGTGCTTGTGCGTGGTTTCCTGATTAGCCTTCACCCAGAACGTAAAATCGTCCGGGCTCTTGTCCGCCATCGCTTGCATTGTCCTGGCATAGGGCATGCGATAGTAGGTGTAATTGATCTCGACTGTGTTGAAGTGTTTCACGTACTGGCTGAACATATCTCGGCTGGCGGTGCCTGGATCGTAGAAATCCCCCACCCAATCCTTGAACGAATACCCGCTCGTTCCAATCCTATATTTACCGGCAGATTTCATGATTTCTCCTGTCGACGGCGGACCGAAATGCTTAGACAAAACACAAACTATATATCGGCCTCCCATCGCTATGCTTCTATCGCCAACAACTCCGAATCCCGAGGATTCCACAGTGTAATCCTGTCAGCCGTCACTGTTATCGTATCAAACTGCTCCTGCACCCTTCCGCTTACTACGTACGGTCCGTAATGCTCGAACGTGCGCGGCGACCGCTTGCGGCTATCGGCGAATACTGTGACCTCAAACAGTCCGTATTCATCATCCAGCGACATGAACATCACATCTTTCCCGCCCTGCGTCCCTGCCGTTCGCATCGCCTCAAGCAGGCCGGCAATCCGAACACGCTTTCCCACAAGATGCCGCAAATCGCGGCTGTCGCAAGTTACGGCGCTATCCAGTTCCCCGCGGAACACGCCCATCAGGTGCCCGCGAACGCTTATACCAAGCAGGCTGCGTTCATCTATATACTTGCGGGCGGGCGAATAGTCACGCACCTCCGGCAGCGTTGGCTCCGCAGCGATAAGGCTTGCCTGCTCGGGACCTACATCTACCCGCGACCGCTCACACAATGCCAATTCCATCATAAGTGCCGGCCGCAACACGCCGAAGCAGTCGCACGCCCCGCAAAGCACCAATGATCTGGCTTCCTTTTTACCCATGTGCGTACGGCGAACCAAATCAGTCAGCCCTGCAAAACGCCGCCGCTGGCGAGTGTCACATATCGCCTCGCATCCGGCAGGGCCAAGCCCCGCAATGCGGTTGAATCCAACGCGAATAGCATCATCATCGATCATGAATTCCTCGTCGCTACGATTCACATCCGGCAGCCGAAACCGCACGCCTTCCCGCCTGGCCTGCTCAACATACAAACGCGGGTGGTACATGCTCTGGTTATTGTTCATGGCACCGGTCCAGAACTCCAGCGGATAATGCGTCTTTAGATACGCCACCGCCCATGCGAGCCTGGCATAGCTGCCCGCGTGTGCCCGGCAGAAGGAATACGCATTGAACTTCGCCATCTGAACCCACATATCCTTTGCGAGTGACACCGGCACACCCCGCTGCTTGCAGCGCCCGATGAACTCCTCGCTCAAGCGCAGGCGCTCGTCATCATCCTGGCACTTCTGCACCGATTTGCGAAAACGGTCGGCTTCGGCTCGCGTGGTTCCAAGCAGCGCTTCGGTCACCAGCATTACATCATCTTCATAGAGCATAACGCCATTGCTCTGGCCCAATACCTCCTGGAGCACCGGCATCGATATCTCGAAAGTCTCCAGACCGCGCTGGCGGCGGATAAAAGTCTCCTTCATTCCAAGGCTGGCAGCACCCGGGCGGATAAGTGCCAACGCCTTCATAACGTCGCGAATGTCGCCGGGTTGCATCGCACGCAGCAAGTGACGCATCGCAGGCGACTCAAGCTGATTGCATCCCACCGTGTTCGCGGCCTGCAGAGTGCGGATAGTGGCGGGGTCATCGTGGGTGAGGGTCTCGGCATCTATTTGCACACCGTGGCGTGAGGCGATCAGATCGGTCGTGCAGCGAATTGTAGAAAGACTGCGATTACCCAGGATATCCAGCTTAACAAGGCCCATATCCTCGATGGCATTCTTGTCATACTGCGTAATCACCACGCCCTTTTCAGACATCTCCATCGGCGCGTAGATATCCATCGGCCGTGGTGACATCACAATCCCGCCCGGATGCACAGACAAATTCCGTGGCAGATGCGCGATGCGGTTGGCGAGCGAAAGAATCTGCTGCGTCCGCGGATCGTGGCTGTCAGCGAACGTGTCCGCATTGCTTATCTGATCGTCGCTAAGCCCCATCACCTTGGCCGTCTCACGCAATGCCGATCGCGGTTGAAACGTATTATATGTACATACCATGGCGGCGTGATCGCGGCCCCACCTTCCAAAAGCATAATCGATAACCTCGTCGCGAATTCGCCAGCAGAAGTCCAGGTCAAGGTCCGGAAAATCCTGCCGCCCCTCGTTGAGGAATCGCTCGAATGGTATGTCATAGGTGAGCGGGCACACGTTCGTAATCCCAAGCACATACGCCACCAAACTACTCGCCCCGCTGCCCCGTCCCGCTACCGGGATTCCACGATTGCGGGCATACGAAACAATATCCTGCACCACCAGAAAGTACTCGGCAAATCCCTTCCGCTCTATCAGATCAAGCTCCAGAGTCATCCTGCCTGGCAACCCTGACGGACGCCCCGGCCCGTAACGCCACTGAATGCCCTTCTCGCACTGATTACGCAGATATTCCCGCGGCGAGAGACCTTGGGGGCAATCGAATGCTGGAAAAACCGCCGGCCGAGGGAGCAATGAAAAGTTGCTGCACGATTCCACGATCAAACGGTTATTCTCCGCCGCCATTGGAATATCGCGACACCGAGCCGCCAGATCGCACGCGCCCCGCAAATACGCTGACGGGTGCGGCAAGTCGGTAGCTTCCACAGTGTCCCATGTCTTCCGCAGGCGTATCGCCGCCATAAGGCGCGCAATGTCCATTTCGTCGGCGGCAGCCATGAACGCCTTGCCCGTAGCCACCGTCCGAATCCCCAAACGCCCTGCCGCATCCAGAAGCAAGCGGATGTGCGAATCGCTCTGGGTGCATGGATCAATGCCCATCCACAATGCATCGGCCGGTGCGCCGCAGCTTTGCAGGTCGCCGGCGAGATCGGTACTGTCCACTATCAGATGCAGACCTTCGCAAGCGGCGGCGACATCGGGCGTGAGCGAGAAATCCTTGTCACAATGCAACTTCGAGATAATCCGGCAGAGATTGGCGTATCCCGTTTCGCTGCAGATCAGTGCGATTATCGATTCGCCGCCGAACAGCAGCTCTGCCCCGAACAGCGGGCGGATGCCGACATCACGCATGGCGCGGGCGAACACGGTGACGCCGTATAACCCGTTGACATCGGTAATCGCCAGGTGCGAATGGCCCAGTGCGGCCGCAATTCCGCCAAGCCGACGCGGCCGACACGTGCCACGCAAAAGCGAATAACCCGTTCGAACATGTAATGGAGTGACGAAACTCATTTTGTAAGCGATGGCGTCCTGAGGATGAATCCGTAATCGTTCTGCTTAACCTTGCCGAGCAGGTCTATTGAATGTCCGGTAACGACGGCTGCGTGGCCGAAGCGGTCTCGCAGAGAATCTACCGTGCCCTGAAGGCGATTTTTTCGCGTGCGTGCTGGCGGTTCAAACAGCATCGCCTGGCCCGCGGGCGTCAATCGCGACAACACAATCCCCACATGCCGGATCGCCACACGCCGCTTGTGAAGACGGCCGAACAACTGCACAACCGCATCGTATGCATCGGTGTCGGAACTTGTCGCCTGGGCGAGCGTCTTGCCGCCAGAATAGGGCTTCCAATCGTCATAGCGAATCGACACATCCACACGCCGCGAAACCAGCTTCAACTGCCGCATCGCACGCATCCCGCGCTCCAGCAAATAGAAAAGCATCCCCGCAAGTTCGTGCGGGTCGGACGTGGGCTTATGAAATGTGGTTTCCCGCGAGATCGTCTTCGGCAAGGCATCCGGACGGATGACACGCGGATCCAGGCCGTGGCAGCGTTCATACAATACAGCGCCCCGTCCAGGGAACATGCTCTCCAGTACTCCGCGCGTCAACTCGGCAAGTTCGCCGATAGTGTTGATATTCATATCCGTCAGGCGCTGGCCAGTAACATGACCAACTCCAGGCAACTTCGCCACGGGCAACTCGCTAAGGTGCTCGGCTTCGCTTCCCGGCCTTACCCACCTCACGCCATAAGGCTTGGCCTGGCCGGATGCTATCTTGGCCAGCATATGGTTGCTCGCCAGACCAACCGACACCGGCAAGCCCACTTCCGTGTGGGCCTGCTGTTGCAACGCCAATCCCAACTGCTGAGGCGAATCAAACCTTCCTGCCATTTCCGTGGCATCCCCGTAAGCTTCATCAAGATAAGTCTCCAATGAACACGCAAATCGTCTGCATATCTCCCATACTTGCTCGGCAAAACAGCGGTATATCTGGTATTGCCCCGGCAGCACCACCGCTGGGGGACACTTCTTGCAGGCGATCCGTAACGCCATCCCGGCACTCAGGCCGAAACGCCTGGCCTCGTAACTGCAAGAAGCAATACAACCGCTGCCGACGATCACCGGTTTACCCCGCAAAGCCGGAATCAACAACTGCTCAACCGAGGCGAAAAACGCATCGACATCCACATGCATAATGAGCTTTTCACCACGTTCCATTTTTCCACCACAATCGCACCGTCAACACACCATCCTCGCCATCAGCGCACCGTCAGTGCACCCGGCCGACACCCTCCGTGCTCAACCCTGAAGCATCACCTGGTCAAGCCACCACTGCACCTCGGTGCAACAGAAGTGGATGTAGTAGGTCTCCGAGCCCACCTGCACGCTATAGTGCAAACGGCAGCCGTCATCGGCGCGATCCACCCATTTCCCGTTCACCTGCGACACGACGTATGTCCGGTTCGACCACCGAAAACGCAGCGGAACCGCACCACCGCCATGAAAATCCGCCATCACGCGGATCGGCTCACCTATCTCCTCAATATTCATCAGCAGCACCCGAGGCCGTCAGGCAACACACACGCCGACAACGCCTTGGCAAAGACATAGCGCGGGTGGCATGGCGACACCTTTGGGGTCGCCATGATTACAGAGCACTTCCGGCACCATGGCGACCCACGATACGACTGTGTGTCACCATGCCACCCGCCCACATCAACAGCAGTGCACACGCCTGGCTGGCATATCCACTACCGCAAAAAGTAAACCCTAACATATACCAAACAATTCTAAGGCAACACTGGCTGCCTGTCAACTCTGAGATGGAATTTTTTATATTGGAAACCCGCCGCCATCCATCGTAAACTAAAACCCTAACAGAAGACGAATATCTTACAGCAGTGAAGCTGACCTGTCGCGTCGTAGCTCGCAGAGCTTGTGCGTTGCCTTGCGGGCCGGGACGAACAGCCACGGATGTGCGTCGGTCGTTGCACCGGGCCAGCGGATTTTTCTCTCCGACAGCCTTATTGGAACAAAGCATAAATGAGGTTGCGGCATGGATGCCGGCCGCGACATAGCAGGAGTACGTTGTGGCGAAGACCGACTGGAATAAAAAAGAACAGCGACGCAAGCAATTCGAAGATCGTCTCGCGCAGGCCAACAAGCTGTCAGCCGCCATCAAGAGCGGGAATCTGAATGCACTGTCATCGATGATCGCCAAGGGCTCTGATGCGCTGGAGGAAGCTGACGCCGATGCGACCGACGGGCCCGACACACGCGAGGATGCAAAAACCAGCACAAGCATGCCCGACAACGCAGCCGATCAACCCTGTGACGAATTTCCGCCCGACGCATCTGAGACGCCCGACGAAACGCCCGACGAAAATCCCCCCGCGACTCCTGACGACATGTTCACAGAGGCGGCTGCCGCGTCATCAGGCCTGTCCCCCGCTACAGATCCAACATCCAGCCGGGAAATCGAAGGCTCCGGCTCAGCCAGCCCCTCCGGTCCCATCGCGCTCGAAGATGCCTGCCCCGGCAAGGAGATCGTCGTATCCACCGCCGCCGGTGAAGAATCAGGCGTCTATGTTATCCGGCGCACGCTGGCCGACACGCTCAGCGAAGATGCACACATCGCGGCCGAGTTCTACAACATAATGCGAGGTTCGCGCGAATACTTCCACGAGCTTGAATCGTCGGCGGAGTTATGCTGCATCGCCGACGCGAGCCCGCAGGATGTCCTGTTCATGGATACCGAAACGTGCGGCCTGAAGGATGCGCCAATCTTTCTTACCGGCATCATGTATTACGCCGACGGCGATCTGGTTTTCGAGCAGTTTCTCGCTCGCGACCTGTCGCAGGAGGCCGGCATGCTGCAAATGTTCTCCGAGCGCCTCTCTGCCACCGGCGTTCTGGTAACGTTCAACGGCGCAAGGTTCGATATGCCCCTCATCCGCCAGCGATGCCTGCGTCACGGTGTCCGCCTGCCGGTTCCCGATGGCCCCGGTGACAATCGCATGGCCCCCCATCTGGACCTGCTAAAGGAAGCCCGGCGCCTGTGGAAGGGACGGCTTCCCAACTGCCGCCTTGGCACAATCGAACGCCGCGTACTCCATCGCCATCGAGAAGGCGATATCGCCAGCCGCGCCATCCCGGCTGCCTACAAACGGTTCACCGAATCCGGCGATGCAGCCGAAATGCAGGCGATCCTGCACCACAACCTGATAGACCTGCTCTCGATGGCCCAGCTCGTGTGCCTGCTACTCACCGGATGCGACCCGCTAATCGACGCATAATCGCCCAAAACACCTGCAATTCATCGAGTTCCGCCTATATCTGCCAAAACCTCATTGCTAGACCAGCCAAGGACGTCTAGAATGGTGGCATCAAGCGAGCCATTGTGCTCAGATTGAGGAACTACGATGTTGACTGAACGCCTTGGGCGGCTGATGGCCCGCGCCCAGAAGGACTTCGACGCATACCCCGGAACATACATATCATCATATGATGAGCGGTTGTCATGTGCGCAGATCGCCTTTGACGCCTATTGTGCTACTTCGGGCTCGCCCGCAGCCGTGCAGAGATCCGAATTCCTTCGCCAATTCGCCGCGTTAATGCCAATAGCTATCCGGAATGATGAACTGATTATCGGTTCGCAGCGGTTTTCCGGATGGACCCATCGCGGCGAGAAGCTCACGAGCGATCTGCGAGATCAGATGGGATTTTGCTCCAATCACGGGCACATTGCGGTGGACTACGGCAGGGTTCTCAGGCGAGGGCTGGGCGGACTGCTCCAAGATATCGCAGCAAGCACCCCGGAAACCTCCGACGAACGCACAGAGACCAATCGCACCGCGATGACTCTGGCGGCTGAGGCGCTTTCAGAATTCATCAGGCGACACGCTGATACCGCACATGCCCTCGCCCAGACCACCCACGATCCTGAACGCCAGGTGGAACTGCAACAAATTGCCGAGACTTGCCGCCAAATCGCCACTGAACCACCTTGTACCTTCGCCGGTGGTCTGCAACTTCTGTGGTTCACGCAGGTGTTCCTGCATGCCGAAAGTGGAAACACCGCGATTTCATTCGGGCGTTTTGACCAATACATGTGGCCGCTACTTCGCAATGATCTGAACACGGGCGTGCTGAATATGAAATTCGCGGCCGAGATGCTGGCGTGTTTCTGGCTAAAGTGCTGCGAAGGTGACGAATCGCAGAACCTTATTCTTGGCGGAATCGACAGCGAAGGCAGTCTGGCCGAGAATCCACTATCGCTGCTCTGTCTTGAAGTGGCGGCCGAGGTCCGCACGTTTCAGCCTTCGCTTTCTGTGCGAATCTGCAAGAACACTTCGCAACAATTCCGCGAAATATCGCTGGAACTGTGTTCAGCCGGAATCGGCATGCCATCATTCTTCAATGACGACGTGGTCATCCGCTCGCTGCAAGCGACAGGCTTGCCGATTGACCGTGCCCGTGACTTCGCGATTGTCGGCTGTTATGAAGCCGCCTCGCAAGGCGACACATACGCACTGACGGTGGCGGGAAAGCTGCCGCTGGTGAATGTGCTCGCCGACTACGTGCAGCAGGCGAGCGCCGGAACATTTGATGGTTTCGTCGCGGAGTTCAAGACGTTCATCAAGGACCGCTATCACGAATGCTTGAAAACGTATCAGGACCTGCTGGACACGCTCGCACAGAACGCGGCCAGCCCTTTCCAGGCGATCTGCCTGACCGGTTGCATAGAGAGTTTGCTGACGGCCGAGGAATGCGGGGCTAAATACACTATTTTTGGCGTGAATGTGCTCGGACTGGGCACAGTTATCGACAGCCTTCTGGTGGTCCAGAAGCTCGTCTATGAAACTGGTGAACTGTCGCTGGAGCAGCTCGCCGCGCAACTGGCGGAAAACTTCAGCGACGAGCGAATCTGTCAGCAATGCAGGAATCTGTCGGGCAAGTACGGTTCAGACAGCGAAACCACAAATGTGATCGCTACCGATATATCCGGCTTCGTGGCGGACATGATAAATGCCAGCAGAATGGCAAATGGCGTGCGTCCATATCCCGGACTGTTCCAGTTCGGCGCGGACACAGATCCGGATTTCCACGCCACACCCGACGGGCGTCGCGATGGAGATCGTGTGTCCTACGGAGTCGCCCCGGACATCTACTGCTCAGACATCACGCCGACATCGATAGTGAGCTCGGCGGCGAGCATCCCGCATGACAGATGCGGTTGCGGCAATCCGCTCATGCTCTCGTTCAGCCGCGCGGATATCGAAGGCCCTGGCGGCATAATGCGTCTGTGGCGCATAATCGAAACATACTTCGCCAAGGGCGGCTTTCACCTGCACATGAACATCACCAACGCCGACGATCTCCGCACCGCACAAGCCCAGCCGCAGCAGCACACAGATATGAAAGTACGCATAAGCGGCTACAGTGCGCAATTCACTACTCTCGCGAAGCCATGGCAGGACGCGATTATAGAACGCACCGAAGTCGGCATGTGACTGACTCGTAGGCAAATTGCGAGTGAACCAATTGTACCTTTCATTTGCATAATTCTCTTTCCGGCCGCCCGCACACGCTTGACATCCACCCCAATGCACATATGTTTGACTCTGCAGAGCAGCCACGCCTCGCAATAGCGGAGTACACCATGCGCACACAACAGGACATCGGTCACAAACCGGGCGTCTACGCCCTTCGCAGAACTCTGCCCTCATGGCGATTCGACGAGACACTCGACGAACTGCTGGGATTCTGTCAGAGAACGCACACCGACGAGATCATCGTCAAGGTGGATACCGAGGAATTCAGCCACGGTATTCCTACGATCCAATGGCTGGAAGATTACCTGCCCTACCTCCATCGCACGCGCGATGCCCTCAACGCAATCGGCGTGACCTACTCGCTTAATCCGTGGACAACGCAGAATCACTGCGATCGCGGGAAGGATCTGCGCGAAATCTATCCGGACATGCATTGGATGGTCGGCCATGATGGCACCCAGTGCCATGCCTGCGCCTGCCCGCTCAGCAACGCGTGGCGCGAACACACCACCAAGCTGTGGCAACTATACTCAAGCACCAAGCCGCAGGTGATGTGGGTTGAAGACGATATCCGCACGTTCAATCATGAACCGATCACCTTCGGGTGCTTCTGCGATTCGCACTTGCAGGCGATGAGCGAAATTGCCGGACGCCAGCTTACGCGCGAAGATCTGGTCAGCGCCATTCTTGCGCCCGGCAAGCCGGATCCGCTGCGGACCATGTGGCTGGACTTCCAGCGTCAGACCATGCTGGACGTGGCGAGAGTTCTTTCAAGAGCGGTACTCGATACCGATCGGGAAATATTCATTGGGCTCATGTCCTCCGGGCCGAACAATCACTGCATGGAAGGACGCTACTGGCATGATTTTGCCAAGGCCCTCGACCCGGACAAGCCAATCTACAGCCGCCCGCCCCTTGGCAACTACAACGAAAACTCGCTGCGAGGCCTGTACTACTCGTCCGACATGATCAAGCTCACCCGCCATGTTCTGCCCGCAGGCACCATAGAACAGAGCGAAGTTGAGAACTGGCCCTTCACGGGTTATTCCAAGTCGGCCACCTTCAGCTTCCTGCAATTGGCGCTATCGGCGGCACTCGGCAGCGAGGGTGCCACAATGAACTTCTACGATCACATCGGAACGCCGCTGGCGGTCGAGCCCAATCTGGAAGCCATGCTCGCCGGCAAGCGGGCATTCATCGATGCTATTATCGAAACGCATCAGCCGCGGCAGGCCCTGCGAGGCGTGCGACTCCTGCATCACGAACGCGCCAGCTACACTAAACAGCTCAAAGCCGGCGGCGATCACGGGGCGATGGGCTGCACCGATTACGCATGGCAAAACATCCTGAACTCGCTGGGTATCGCGACGACCTTTGACGAGTCGAATGTGGTTGCCCTCAACGCAACGCTGATCGACTGCTTCAGCGATGAAGAAATCAGCGAAATCCTATCCAGTGGCGTACTTATTGACCTGCACGCGGCCGAGACGTTGATCGCCCGCGGATTTGGCGAGCAGATTGGTATTGTTGAAGTGCAGAAGACCGGCGGACTGAACCGCAACACGCAGGTAAGCGTTGAAGAAATGACCGATCCGGACTTTGGCGGAGCCCCCCTGCGATTCAGCACAATGTCGCTACCGAGCCTGAGTACCGGCGAAACTCGCGTTGCATGGCTGACACGAGCCAAAGGCACCCGCGTCATCAGCCGGATCCTGGATAAGGACAACAAAGTTATCGCCGACTTCACCACGCTGTACGAGAACTCACTCGGCGGCAGAGTGGCAGTGGTGCCGATGGATATTTCTGAATCGTCATATGCGCAAGCATACCTGAACAGCTACCGCCGCCAGCAGTTAACGGCAGTGCTGAACTGGCTAAGCAGAGATACCCTCCCACTGAGCGTAAGCGGCGACGGCGTGTATCCGCTGGTTTACCGGATGGATTTCGCCGATCACACGGTGGCTGGCGTGTTCAACCTTAGCCTCGACGATTGGCAGGAAGTGAAGCTCACACTCGCCACCGGTGACAGGAAGATCACCAAAGCCGAGTTGCTAGCCGCCGACGGCACATGGCAGGACGCGCCCGGCACGCTGACGCAATCAGATAGCAAGCTGGAATTGACAATGCCGATAACGCTGACCTGCAAATGCCCCGCCATCGTGAGATTCAGTTAGAAGGCGAATTCACATCGTAAGCGTAACGAACGTTGTGGGCTGTTGTGTTGTGTCGTGTCGTAAGAGGCTCGTCAGAGCCGGCGCGAACCATAGCCCACGGTGTAGTCGCGAAGCGACGGAGCCGTGGGTATCGGTGACGAAACCCAGAGAGCCCCTTCAGGGGTGATCCAGACGCAATCGCAGGGATGGATCGCGAAATCGGGCGGTGAATTCACATCGAAAATGCGGCATTTCACCCCTGCGGGGTTCTGATTGTCTGGAGCTGGGGTCCGGGGGCTCGCTCAGCAAGCTGAGCTCAACCCCGGCTAACCGCTTTTCACCCCTTTGGGGTTCAACGGCAGACAGCAGCTTTCTCCAAAGGCATGATACTGCTTGGAATGGCGGCAAGGCGTTGGGGTAACTGTGCACGAAGCGTTGGATCACCCCTGAAGGGGCTCTGTCTTCGACGGCATTACAAACCCACGGCTCCTTTCGCTTCGCTCCAGCCTGCCTGCCGGCAGGCAGGTCACCATGGGCTATGATTTGCGCCGGCCCTTGCGGGCCTCTACAGCAGCAAAGACGAAAATCGCTCGCAGAGCGCATAAAGAACGGGACAGCCGCGATTAGCCCAGTTGGGCAATTGCGACTGTCCCGATTTTTTACAATCTTCGGCTTAAAAGACTTCTGCGGGCTTTCTCAAGCCAACATCATCCGTCAGCCAGCAAGGACTAACCCTTGACGACGTTGACAGCGCGGGGACCCTTGGGGCCTTCCGTGATCTCGAACGTTACGGGTTCGCCTTCGGCCAAAGACTTGAAGCCTTCGCCCTGAATGTCATTGTGATGTACGAAAGCTTCCGTACCGTCATCAGCCTCGATGAAGCCGAAACCCTTGGTGTCATTAAACCACTTTACTTTGCCTGTTGCCATAATCATGGCTCCTTCAAAAAATGCACATCGGATTCGCCAGCATCACCATTCAAGCCGCCCCGCCACTTTCCGCAAAAGCTTACGCCCAACGCAAAGAGACAGAAACAGCACAAGCTGAAAAACAAACCGCATGCAAAAACATCTAGTCGAAAGCGTCAGGAACCGTTTCCTAACAGAGTCTCGACTCATAAGAATGCCTAGTATTCTCTATGGGGGGGGCATCGGAAGCAAGGCAATAGTGAATAATTTTAATACTTCTGTCCATAAATCCTAATTATCCACCATTTATAGCCGAAAACCCGTTTCAGAAGCCACTTGGAGCCCCTTAGAACCCCTGCAACGCACACAATATCATATACACGCCAGCCAACCGAAACATGAAATCTCTAAAAAAACTATGATGCGACGATCTGGATATCCGTCCGAATCGCCGCAAATATCGCATATCTGCCCGACCTTCGGGGCTGATTTCAGTTCTTAATCAGCATCAGGCTGAATGATTCGAACTTCGGTATTTCAAAGAATTTATAGTCACCATCAGTCCCGCTGACCCGGATCACGCTCTCGCTGCAATCCATATCGTAGGCCCTTACTTCCTCACTAGTAGTACGAACCGCCAGGACCACGCCATCGGCAGCGTCCAGATACGGGGTGGACAGAACCGCAGAAAACTTGCCATCGCCCAAATCTCGCATCCACATGTTTATCTTGTGGTATGAGGCGATATAGGCAGAAAGCTTGTCTTTCGACAGCCACCTGACAATAGCTTTCAGTTGGGCACTCTTATCGTGATGCTGCATATGCTGCCAGGCATAGTAACCCGCGACGCATACTCTTCCACCCAGCGAATTCTCGTAAACACCCATGCAGCAAGGATTAGTCTGTTCGTAATTGTAGTCTACGACGCTGGCAATCGCCTGGGCGCCATCTGCGGTGGCTTCGAGGAAGTGAACCGTGGACGGCCAGAATGACTGGCGACCATTGCGATAGCGGCAGACGAGTTCAGCATTGAGCGGATGATCCAGATAGTGCTCTATGCAATCGACCTCGCACGTCTCTGCGCTACGGAACCCGGTGAACTCGCCATAGCCCATCTCATTCAGGCGTATAAGTGCGTCAGCATCCATATATACTCCGCCGGCCAGCATTGTGCGGAGTTCCTCGTCATTCATCGCCACCACGATATCGGCGTTGACTATCGCTACTTCCGCTTCTTCCTGCCGATACGCGCAGGGGAAACCGTTCTCGATGAAATCGGTGCTTTCATATATGCTCGGAACCACGCCATTGCCCATCCACTCGTCATCCACATTCTTGGCGACGAATGCATCCTTCACTAACCCGGTCCACACACCCCGGGTTCGCTCCCGACCACTGCTGCTCACAAGCAAGTCATAGAACGGGCGATGGGCGTGCAATCCTGCGATCAACGGTTCATAAGCATCAAGCGGCTCATCGTACATCGACAGCACATTGAACGCCGTGCCCGTGCTGCCGGCCGCGATGTAGGCAGCCGACTCGAAACTCGTCATGCGAACACTCTTCTTGAGTCGCTCGTATGGGAAGCTCTCGATCTCGGACTCGATACGCACAACACTCTTGGGCAGCTTGGCACAATTGCGCCCGATGGTGTGACACTTGTACTCATGTGCCACCAAATCCCTCTCGGTGTAGCACCCACCACCGGGACGCCAGAGCACTTCCACCTTGTCCGGGCCAGTTAGCGACTCGGCCCAGGAGTCCTGATCGAACCCCTCGATGAAGCGGTCGCCATCCATGAAGCCCAGAGGCATCTTGGGATCGGCCGCGTGGGTTACACGTTCTATGTGCTTCAGCAGGCGATTCATCTTGTTGCGCTGGTGCTGCAACCACTGGCGGCGAATGGCGATTCGCTCGTCAAACGAACCACCATCAAACGCATCCTTCAGCGACTGGCGAGTGTACTGCTTGCCGAATTCCTCGGCGAATATCGCCAGGCAATTATCGCAGAAGCACGTGCCGCTGATCGGCAGGTGACCTCCGAATCTTACGTCATCATCGATCCAGATATACTCCGGCCGCGACGATACCATGATCTCGTAAACGGGTGTCACATACTCATCCAGAAAACTCTGATCGTTCGGGCAGAACGAAGCCAGGCATATATCGCCATCAATATTGGTCACACGCGTGTGATCGCCCTGATAGGAATTGGGCAGATTCTCGTTGTGATGGCCAATGGTGGCAAGGATATTGATCCCGGACTGATA
>CBDUQP010000017.1:0-35675 GCA_965369385.1 uncultured Phycisphaerales bacterium | reverse complement strand
GCCGAGCGATGGCTTGCCGAGCACAGCGACAATCCGAAGATGCTTGTCGTGGCCTGCAATACCGCCTCAGCTGCCGCCATTGACGTGTTACGCGCAGAACTGGCGGTGGATGTTGTCGATGTGATAGGCCCATCGGCAACCGAAGCGCTGGCCACCACCGACGGGATGATCGGAGTAATCGCCACTGAAGCGACCATCGCGTCCGGTGCCTATCAGCGCAGGATAGCTCAAGATGGCAATGGCAGAGAGGTTATGTGTGCTGCCTGCCCGCTGCTGGTACCCATCGTTGAGGAAGGACGCGCCGAAGACGATCCGATAGTCTTGCACGTGCTGACCGATTACCTGCACCAACTGCAGCGAGCCAGGCCGGGAGCCCTTATTCTTGGATGCACGCACTATCCCTTGCTTTCTGAGGCGATAGGCAAGCTGATGGGGCCGGACGTTCCACTGATTAATTCAGGCCGGGCCGCCGCGATTGCGGTAAAACATCGCCTCGAGGAAACCGGCAGCAAATCAAGCCGATCCGATGGCGGCGGTCTTCGGTGCATCACCACCGATAATCCGCTCCGCTTTGCTTCACTCGCCGAGCGTTTTGGCGGAAGACAAATTGAAAATATTGAGTATATTGGAACTGAAGAATTATCCCTCTCGCGTGCCGGAAGTAATGAAAATGAGAATTAGACCGATTATCGCTATCCTGATGGTGCCAATATTGCTGTGCGGTTGCGGTGTTTTGGACAAGTTTGGCGGGCCTTCTGCCAAGAAGCTGGTTTCGCAGGCTTTCGAGAGCCCCGATCCGGATGTCAGGCGAAATGCCATCAACAAACTTTCCAGCCGCGATTGGGGACGCAAGGACCCATACACCAAGGGTTACGCAACGATGCTGACACAGGAAATGAAGGTCGTCGGCCCGAAACGCAGTGTGATGCTGATCTGTTCGCTGGTAAGGGCTCTTGGCCGGTGTGCGGACCCCACGCATGTGGCGCCGGTCATCACGGCGATGTCATACAGGGATGAGGAAGTTCGCACCGATGCGGCCGTGGCGCTTGGCGACATAGTGTGCGATAAGAGCATCGATCCTCTTCGTCGCGTTGCCAAGGCCGATAATTCGGTTCGTGTGCGGACGGCAGTGTGCAAGTCTCTCGCGCAGTATCGGCGGCAGGAAGTGGTGGATACGCTCGTGAATTGTCTAAGTGACGAGGAATTCGCAGTTCAATACCAGGCGCATGCCATACTGGTCAAGTTTGTCGGCGAGGACCGGGGCATGGATCGCTACAAATGGTCCGGAATCAAGTTGGCCGAAGTGGACGCCAAGCGGAAAGATAGCAAGAAGACTGCATGGAACTTTTTTGGTCTGCGGAAGTAGAGACGCATTGTACAGGCTGTGCGACATCGGGTTCAGTTTCGTCGTGCGGCGTGTGCTGAAGGACATGTCAGCCAGACAGAATGCTGCGGGATCCGCATATTCCCGTATGCCAAAGGGCACAATTATGCAGGCGATAGTTTTTGACGGAGAAGCAAAATACGTAGACAACTACGCCGAACCGCAATGCGAGGAGGGCCAGGCCTGCATTGCTGTTGAAAGCGTGGGGATATGTCGTACGGATCTGGAGATATTGCAGGGATATATGGGCTTCAAGGGTGTGCTAGGCCACGAGTTTGTAGGGCGGGTTGTCGATGGGCCAGAGCGTTGGCTGGGCAAGCGAGTGACTTCGGAGATCAATTGTCCGTGCGGTGTGTGTGGTTTCTGTCTTGGCGGTCTTGGCGGCCATTGCCCCAATCGCGAGGTAATCGGGATAGTCGGGCATGACGGCGCTATGGCGGAGAAGATTGTTGTACCCGTAAACAATCTTCATAAGGTGCCCGAAACCATAAGCAATACCGAGGCGGTCTTCATCGAACCGCTTGCCGCGGCATTCGAGGTAACTCGGCAGGTAGATGCGAATCATGCTAACGCGGTAGTGCTTGGCGACGGAAGGCTGGGACAACTCGTGGCGAGGGTCCTCAAACCGCGAGCATCTACACTCGTTGTGGTGGGCAAGCATGCGGAAAAGCTCGAAGCCGCCGAAAAACAGGGGATCCAGAGCTGCCTGCTCGAAGATTTCAGGCCGACCGGTGAAGCCGATATTGTTGTGGATGCCACCGGGACCGCCGACGGGTTTGAGCTCGCAATGAAAACGGTTCGCCCGCGAGGAACCATCGTGCTCAAGAGCACCTTCACAGCCGACAGCGGTATCAACCTCGCGCCGATCGTAATTAACGAAGTAACATTGATAGGCTCACGATGCGGCCCGTTTGGTGAGGCGATTCGTGCCCTGGCAAGCGGCGCGGTGGATGTTTCTGCGATGGTCAGTGCGCAGTATTCGCTGCGGCAGGGCGTTGAGGCGCTTCAGGCCGCAGCCAACAGTGAAAACCTGAAGGTGATAGTCGATGTCAAGTGAGGATGGCGGTTTTCATTGGGATGAACTCGCCGCCGGCGTGACCGTGGGGCGATTTGATGTGCTGCACGAACTCCATATCCCCCATGCAGTTACCACGCGACAGGGCCTGGATGCTGCGCTGCCGCTTTCCGATCCCGCAAAAGCGGCCCAGATTTTCGCCGGGTGGCTGACCCTTGGCGGTGCAGCCTGGATGAAACAGGTCCACCAGGCAAACGTCATGTGCATATCCGAACCGGGTTTCGCCGGCGAGGCCGATGGTATGTTGACCGATCAAGCCGAAATCGGTCTGGTCGGCAGAAGTGCGGATTGTCCTCTGGTGTTCCTCGCTGATCGCAGCAGCGGTGTGGTTGGGGTGTTTCATGCCGGGTGGCGTGGGACTATTGCGGGAATCGCCACCGAATCGGTTCGGCAGGCGGTTGGCAGGTTCGGTTGCAATCCACAGGAGATCGTGGCATGTATCTGCCCGTCTGCGGGGCCATGCTGTTACGAAGTGGGCCAGGAAGTGCAGCAGGCGGCACTTGCGGCGTTCGGTACCAGAGCGAAGAAGTTTGTTCCCATGAGGGACGGGAAGATGTATTTCGACATGTGGGGCGCTATTCGCGACCAGTTGTTGCGGGTGGGTCTGGCGGGAGCGAATGTGTTTAGTGCTGATCTATGCACGATCTGCCACAACAACATTTTCCCCAGTTTCCGGCAGGAAGGCGATTCTGCGGGGCGGTTCCAGGCGATTATCGCCAAGGGTCCGACGGGCGGTTAGCCGGGGGTCAGACGCGACGTAAGTCGCGGTGCAGCCCCCGGATATGGCCCATGCCGCAGCAAAAGCATCTCTGGCCACCCCTATCGGGGTTCAGGGCCTTTTTTGGGCCTGTTCCCGGGGGTTCCCTCCCGCTGGTCGGTCACACCCCGGCTTACTGCCCATCGGACCTTCGGCCCGAACAGCCACAACAACGGCAGGAACATTTAGATGCGTAAGCCCTGGCCGATATCGCTATTTGTTTTTGTTGCTGATGCAGTTGGGGATCGCCTGGATTTGTCCGTCTCTGTCTACGCATGCGAGCGTGGTCTCGGCCGTGGCGAGCAGCATTCCGGTGGACCTGTTCTTGAGTTCGTAGGCGTGGTCTATTCTGGCCAGGCCCATTTTGGTGATGGTGGTGGTCAGTTCCAGCACGTCGTCATATCGGGCGGGAGCTTTGTATTTAGCAGCGCATTTTGCGACCACGAAGAACACGCCCTGCTGTTCCATGTCGCAGTAGTTAATGCCCTGAAGGCGTAGCAGTTCGGTGCGTCCCATTTCGAAGTAGACCCAGAAGCGGCTATGATGAAGTGAGCCGGACTGATCCACTTCTGGGTAGCGGACGCGGATTTCGATTGAGCCCGAGTCGATATCACTCCTCCGTGTAGCCTTCATCATCTGTGGTCTTGTCGGAATCGCCATTCATCCGGCATCGAACCCTGTTTGCGGTGATTTCGGTCACTTTGAGTTTGATGCTTTTGAGTTCGGTAAGAGTCTCTGCAAGCATTTCGTTGTTGTGATCGTATTCCACGTCGATATTGGCCACGTTCTGGGTGATCTCACGCAGGCGGACATTCTGGATGGCGCGGAGTTTGGCGGTCTCCTTCTTGAAGAGTTTCCATGCGGTGAAGTCCATGCCGCTTATGGTTACGGTGACGTTGCGAGAGACGTTGGCGCGTTTTTGCCATGCTCGCACTACCGCAGCCAGCACCTTGGGAGAATACTTTTTGGCGAGCTTTCCGAGTGCCTTTTCGGCGCCTGATCCGCGCTGGGTGGTGTTTACGGTGAGGTTGTATGTCTTGGAGACTAGTACTCTGCCAGAATCGCACTGAATTGCGCGGATGTTCATCCGGGCGGCGTACGAGTGCATTTTTGTATGGGCAACGGTTATATGGCGTCCATATTTCGCATATGCCTTTCCGGTGATTATGACATCGGCTTTGAATCTCGCGCCGAGTGCGGCGATGGCCTGGGTGTCGTCTTGCATATTGGCGAGCATGATGTCGCGTTTGCTGACTTCCTCGGTAGTCTTGCGATCGACGAGGACCAGATCATGCTTCAGGAAGAAATCCTCCAGGGCGGTCTGGATAATGCCTTCTTCGTCATAATTGAAGTCTGCCTTGCCAAGCGACCAACTGGTGGCTTCCGGGATGGCGACAATAACGCGGGGATTGTTTTCCTGCTGGACCACATGCGCGATATTGCTCCATTTTTCGGAAAATTTCTTTGTAGACACAAGAGCTTTGACCTTTGCATAGGTAAGTTCCCCATCGTTCCATGTCTTTACTACTTTGTGTTCGACGACGTATCCGGTGGTATTGCCGAGTACTTTGTCATAGACGGCCTGATAGTTTTTGGTTTTGGTTTGGGCCCGGATGAACTGCCCGCATACCTGGCTTACGGCCTTCTTGAGGGCGGTCGCGACGGCCTCGTCTTTCGCCTTAAGTGATGTTCCAGCAGCCATTTCAGTTACGGTGACCCATTTTTCGATGGGTCTTGGGCGTATGGGTTTGCCTGCCTGGGCTGTCATGGCAACGGATGCGAGTATTGCCATTGCTGCTATCACGGCGGTCATGTTCTTCATGGGGTACTCCCTGGATTGTTTCAGCATAACGTGATGTCCGCAAGTGTGTGGTTCATGCTATTTGACTTAATTCTAAAGGGATATTGCCTCTGGTCAAGCGCGAGTAATCGCGGGCGACTGGTTGCGTGTGTGTTTTAGTGTGTGCAGAGTTACATGTAGGGATGCAAAGAGTGGTCGCGCAGCGGGCGATCGGGGAAAAATAGCGGGAATTTGCTTGCGTTTTGTCGGTTTATCCATAATATATGCCGGTTCTGGTGCGCAAGGTTTGCGCACGTGGAATGTCCAAGCAACATAGGAACATAGGTCGGTTATGATTAAGGTCAAAGCCAGAGGCAACGAGTCGATAGAACAGATGATCAGGCGCTTCAAGAAGATTTGCGAGAAGGAAGGTCTGACCAAGGATATTAAGCGTCGCAGTTATTACGAGAAACCCTCTGAGCGCCGCCGTCGCGATAAGCGCAAGATGGCGAAGCGATCTGTGCCTGCCAAGTAGTATTATCCGGTACGGGGACTACCCCACCGGCTGATAATGGATTTGGCCGGTTTATGGGATGTGCATGAGGAAGCAGGGCGAAAACAATTCGCTGATGCACACTTAGCCACAGAAGGGGCTGGTCCGCCTGCGTCAAGACATAGCGTTTCTTCAATAGATTCGTCTCAACAGGGGCTCGCGTTTTATCGAGTCCCTTTTTTTACACAGAGATATACTCACGCGACCCTCTAGTAGTCTGTAACAGGAAGAATGTCAGGTGGCACGCCGGCCGCAACCGCGACCGGATAAGGACTTAAGAATCCAGCTGCCCGACAGAAACTCCATTAGAAAGAACTAGCTCTCTCAGGTGAGAGGAGTTTATTCGCATTAGATGGTTATCGGCCTGCCTCAACGGGCGGGTATGGGTTATGAACAGTCGAAATTGTCAGTTTCCCCCTGGAGAATCCAGGTATACAGTTAGTTCATTAAGGAGCAATACAGTGAACGGTATCACGAAGAGTTGGAATAGAAACCGAGGAGCGTTTCTGGTTCTGATGATGGTTGGCGTTTTGGTCTTGGGAGCGGGTGTTGCATCGGCTCAGTCCGCCGCACCGAAAGTTGCTGATGCGGCGACGACCGCAATCGACAAGGCGGCCAATAGCACAGGTGACGAGGCAAAAGCCGATAATGGAATTGTTATCCCCGCTTTGTGGTGGATCGCTCCAGGCGCTTCTATCGTAGCACTTATCTTCGCGTGCGTCTTCTACTTCGAGGTGAAGGCCGCCAACCCAGGCGACGAGAAGATGAAGGAAATCGCCAAGCACGTGCAGGACGGTGCTTATGCCTACCTGCGGCGTCAATACAAGGTGGTTGCCGTGTTCTTCGCTGTGGTTTGTGCATTGCTCTATGTGATGGGCCAAATGGGCCTTCAGCACGAGATCGTGTTCATCGCATTCCTCACAGGTGGCTTCTTCTCAGGCCTGTGCGGCTTCCTCGGTATGAAGACGGCCACCATGGCGTCCAATCGTACTGCCCAGGGTGCCAAGGAAAGCCTGAATCGCGGCCTGATCGTCGCATTCCGCGCCGGTGCGGTTATGGGCATGGTTGTTGTCGGATTCGGCCTGCTTGATATTGCCATCTGGTTCCTAATCCTCACCCAAATTGCCCCGGCCATGATCGAAGGCTTCCACATGGACCTTGTTGAGGTCACAGTGGTTATGCTTACGTTTGGCATGGGTGCATCCAGCCAGGCACTGTTCGCTCGTGTTGGCGGCGGTATTTTCACCAAGGCCGCTGACGTTGGTGCGGATCTTGTTGGTAAGGTAGAAGCCGGCATTCCTGAAGATGACCCCCGTAACCCCGCGACGATCGCTGACAACGTTGGCGATAACGTTGGCGATGTTGCCGGTATGGGTGCTGACCTTTACGAAAGCTACTGTGGCTCGATCCTGGCTACTAGTGCCCTTGGCGTAGCTGCTGCCGTTTCGATGTTCGGCGGGCTCGATGGCGAAGGATTCATGAATGGTGCGATGAACCTGCTGGCTGCTCCGATGGTGCTGGCTGGTATCGGTATCTTGCTGAGCATCATTGGCATCTATATGGTTCGCACCAAAGAAGGTGCTTCGATGAAGCAGCTTATGGGTGCACTGAGCATGGGTGTTAACGGTTCCAGCGTCATGATAGTCGTGGCTGCGTTCTTCGTCTGCTATTTCCTGCTTGGTGGTGATGCAATGGCGGCGGCGGGCGTTTCGTGGCTTGGCGTTTTTGGATCTATCGTGACCGGCCTTGTATCAGGTGTTCTGATCGGAAAGGCCACCGAGTTGTACACCAGCTATGACTACAAACCCACCAGGTCAATCGCAGAGAGCAGTGAGACCGGTGCAGCTACCGTTATTATCTCCGGCGTAGCCGAAGGCATGAAGTCCACATGGATGAGCCTGACGGTCGTGATTGTCGCAATCGTGGCGGCATATTCCTTCTCTGGCGGTTTCGCTACGCCCTTGATGGGCCTGTATGGTGTTGGCATCGCAGCCGTTGGTATGCTGGCGACGCTTGGCATCACGCTGGCGACTGACGCCTATGGCCCGATAGCCGACAATGCCGGCGGAAACGCTGAAATGACCGGCCAGGATCCCGAAGTACGCAAGCGTACAGATGCCTTGGACAGCCTGGGCAATACCACCGCTGCCGTCGGTAAGGGATTTGCCATCGGTTCTGCCGCACTGACCGCACTGGCGCTGCTGGCTGCTTATGTTGAGGAAGTTCGTATCGGTCAGGTTCGCCAAGGCGAGACGGCCATTGTTGAAGTGTATGGTGACAAGGGTACGGTTGGCGATGGCGTTAGCATGGCTGGTGGCATCTGTTCTTGGATTACACTGGACAAGAACGGAGAACTCCATACGCAGACTGCTATGGCGATGAGTTGGGACAAGAAGCTGGGGAAACCGGAGTCAGGCAAGATCCGCGTTACTGCTTCGCCAGCGACGAAAGAAAACAACTACGTGCAGCAGGCTGTGATGATGCAAGGCGACAAGAGGTTTATGGCTTCAGTCGTGGATTCGTCAAAGGCATCGTTGCGTCAGTTCATGGACAAGTACGACGTCAACCTGCTGAACCCGATGGTTCTTGGCGGAATGTTCTCTGGTGTGCTGCTGGTGTTCCTGTTCAGTGCCCTGACGATGAAAGCCGTCGGCCGCGCCGCACAGGATATGGTGCAGGAAGTTCGCCGCCAGTTCCGCGAGATCAAGGGAATCATGGATGGCACGGGAACGCCTGACTATGCGCGCTGCGTAGATATCTCAACCAGCGGTGCCCAGAAGGCAATGATTGTTCCTGCACTGCTGGCATTGGTGCTTCCGGTTGTGGTTGGCCTGGTGCTTGGTGTTGCAGGCGTGCTTGGTCTGCTGGCAGGCGGCCTGGTGTGCGGCTTTGCGATGGCTATCTTCATGGCCAACGCGGGCGGTGCGTGGGATAACGCCAAGAAGTATATCGAATCCGGCGCATGCGGCGGTAAGGGTAGCGATAGGCACAAGGCCACAGTTGTGGGCGATACAGTGGGCGATCCGTTCAAGGATACCTCGGGCCCGAGCCTGAACATCCTGATCAAGCTCATGAGCATGGTTTCCATCGTGTTCGCCGGCCTGATCGTGAAGTACGCTCCGCAGATCTCCGAGCTGCTGGGAATGAATTAAACTGACGAGTTCAACTCGCAGGTGATTGCAGTAGCGTGCTCGCGGCTGAGGCAGGACTTTTGTCCTTGCACGGGTCGTGAGCACGCTGCGGCTTTTTATGGCGACTGCTGTGAAGTAGCCGCAGAGGATATATCTGATGGCCAAGACGGTAGAAAAACAGGATGCGGCAAGGATGTTCGCTATCGAGGCGGCACGGATTGCCAAGGACAGCAACTGCGAGGACATCATTATCCTCGATTTGCGGGATATCAGCCCGGTAACGGACTACTTCGTAATCGCAACCGGTACCTCCGGCCGCCAGATGGCGAGCATTGCTGACGACCTGAAACGGTACGGCAAGAAGAGCAAACACAAGGCTTGGAAGATCGCCGGTATGGATTCCTCCGACTGGATACTGCTGGACTTCGTTGACCTGGTGGTGCACCTGTTTGACGAGGAGCACCGCGAATACTACGATCTGGAACTCATCTGGGGTGAATGCCCGCGGGTAGAATGGGAACGTCCCGGCGATGAGGAACAGGCACAAGAACTGCAGTAACTCTTCATCCACCTGCAATCCAGTCCCCGAAAAAAAATACTAGCGCGCAGTCACATACTAACATACTGACCACTGACGCCGAAAACGATGCATGCGATTTTGCACGGGGTTTTGGAGGCAGGCCGAAACATGTTACAAAATCCTGAAAACGTGTAACATATTTTGTATCTATTGCATAACGCTCGCGATTTTGCGCTTCGATACAACTCGGCTGCGAAACAGATATTTAACGCTTACGAAATCGGCAACAACACGGCAAATCGCCTGTGTTATGCAATTGGTGCACATGTTTTTTCGATTTTTCAGTCAGGGGCCAAGGTTTTGTCGAATCAGCATCAACTCCTCCCGCTGCCTGCCCGGATTGCTTGCAGATGGGTGAAGAGTTACTGTATCGCGTCACCAGCGTTCAGCGTTGCTCAGTGTCGAGTAAGGTCCCTAACTGTTCGCGATTTGGGCGAGTTCTTTGTAGCAAACGTATAGTCCGCGGGGGACGTGGAAGCATCCCTTCCATTTGCCACCCTTGAGCGGTAAGAGCACCTCGCCACGGCGGTTCAGGTAACCGTACCATTCTCCGCACTCAGGGTCAGCGAAGTTCTTCCACGAGTAATCGTGAACTCGCTGGAACCATTGGCTGCACTCTTCCCTGCCCGTAAGGCGGAATCCCTTCGCCAACGCCACCAGTGTCTCCACGTGTACCCACCAGAGTTTCTGGTCCCACTCAAGCTGCTGGGGAGGGCATCCCTTCTCGTCCATGAAGTAGTAAATGCCATCGTATTCCTTGTCCCATCCGTAATCCAGAATACTGAGCACCATATCTACTGCACGGTTTATCAGGTCCTGATCGCCTGCCCGCTCGGCGATATCCATGGCGAACCACATTGCCTCGATACCGTGGCCGGGGTTTACCACGCGTCCTTCGAAGGAGTCCACGCGAGATCCGTCAGGGGCGACGTTTTCGAATACGATTCCGCGATCTGCGTCGACAAAAACGGTCATTACCTCGTCAATGCAAGCCATGGCGTTTGCCATTGTCTCGTCTGCCGAGAGCACACCTTCCAGCTCCAGGGCAAGGTTGGACAGGATCATCGGAAGTGCGAACGATTTCATCGGCCTGGTAGTCGGGATAACCTTATTGTATTTGCCCTTGGGGTTGTCCACCCGCTTGAGGATTCGCTTATAGGTATCGAGTGCGACCTGTCTGGCGCGATCGTCGCCGGCGGCGATGCTGTACTGCGCCATTGCCATCACCGCGAAGCAGTCTGAGAAGATGTTATACGCCTGCACAAGTGGTTTGCCGCTACGGTCCAGGGAGAAATACCAGTCGCCATTGTCGTCCATGCCGTTTGCCAGCATGAAGTCCACACCGTGTTTGGCGATATCAAGCCACTCGCTGCGCTGCTCAAAGCGGTTGTAGAGCATCGAGAACGTCCAGACCTCCCGGCCCTGCAGCCACATAAACTTATCGGTGTCGTAAACGCTACCATCGCGATTGAGACACGTGAAGAAACCGCCGCATTCGGTGTCCAGCGAATGGTTCTGCCAGAAAGGAATGACATCATCAACGAGCCCAGACAGATATTGTTTCGACAGCTTCTTTGCGTTCATTGTGCTTGTTCCGTTCTTGCTTGTCTGCCCGGCCGGTGGGGGTTGAAGATTCTTTCACAGTCCGCTATTCAGCTCGAAAGGTGATTGACGGATCATGGCTGGAGTTTTTCCGATCTGAGCGGACGATTCATCAGATCATCAATGGCATCTCCCGGTTTCTGTCCGCCAAAGAGCACAGCATGGATAGCTTGGGTAATGGGCATTTCCGTCTTCAGCTTTGCCGCCAGTTCCACAACGCTCTTCGTGGTGGCAACACCTTCTACTACCGAGTTGGTATCGCTGAGAGCTTCTTCGACAGTCTTGCCGCGTCCGATCGCTTCGCCAAAGGTACGGTTCCTGCCCACGGGTGAAACGCAGGTGGTAACCAGGTCGCCTACGCCCGCCAGTCCCGCGAATGTCTCTGCGTGGGCACCTATCGCCATGCCCAGCCGGGTGATTTCCGCCAGCCCGCGTGCCAGGAGGGCGGCTTTGGCATTGTCGCCGGCATGCAGGCCGTCAAGTATGCCCGCCGCGATGGCGATCACGTTCTTCGTAGCTCCAGCGATTTCGACGCCCTTGAGATCATCATTTGTATATACGCGGAAGTAATATCGGGATATGCACTCCTGCACGGTTTGGGCAAGTGCCGGTCGCGTGGAGGCAACGGTTACCGTCGCGGGCTGCTTTTCGGCTATTTCGGGCACGATGGAAGGTCCGGAAAGTACGGCGATATCGCGTTTGCTTTGGGTAGAACCATCCAGCACGTCCAGCAGTACTTCTGACGGGCGCATGAGCGTGGAATTCTCGATCCCCTTGGCCACCGAGCAGATTGGCAGGTCGGCCGGGCAGTGCGCGCCAAGCCTCTTCCAGACATCTCGTATGAACTGTGTGGGTACTGCGGATATCGCTAGATCGGCGTCTGAAAGCGCGTCGGCATCCTCGCATGCAATTTCTATCTGGTCATGAAGTCGGCAACCGGGCAGGAATCGCTTGTTTTCGCGATCCTCCGAGAGCCTGGCGGCATTTTCCGCAAAGGCGGACCAAAGTCGCACCGAGTGTCCGTTCTCCGCTATCATTATGGCGCAGATGGTTCCCATAGCGCCGTCACCGATTACGCTTATCTTGCTCATGATGGGTAACGTATCGCCGCGGGGTGCAAAAGTCCAGCCCGGAAGACCGCTCGTCGGTTAAGGTTATCCGCCGGGGGCTAACAGTTTGCTGCCATTTGGCTTGTCTGTGGGCTCCGAGCGTGTAGAATGCCCTCAGAGTGCGCCTTTTGGTCCTGCAGGGTGCAGGTCCTGATTAGGCGCTGTGGCGCTGTGCGAGCTGCTGGCCAGCGCCGGGCGAGACAGCATCTTTACTGGAGAGTGCAACGTGTCGCAAGAGTTTTGTATAGAACAGTTTGACAACGGCCTGACGCTGGTAGCCCAGCCGATGGGAGGCATGTCGTCGGCGGCTGTCACGCTGGATTTGCCCGCGGGCGTGAGCTTTGATGCCGAAGGCGCAGAAGGTTCGGCGGCAGTTCTCACCGAGTGGGTCATGCGAGGAGCGGGCGATATGAATACGCGTCAGCTCAACGATGCACTCGCTTCGCTGGGCTGTCAGCACCACCAGTCGGCCCAGAGCAGGCACATTGCGTTTTCAATGGCGCACCTGGGCAGGAACCTTGGCGATTCGCTTGGCATTCTTGGCGATATGGTCCGCAGGCCTATGCTGGGCGACGATACGTTTGAGGCGTGCAGGGCACTTGTGCAGCAGGATCTGGCATGTCTCGAAGATGAACCTGCCCACAAGGCCAATAAGCTTCTGAGAGAGAAATACTTCCCGCATCCGCTTGGCAGGTGCGAGCTTGGCAATGAGGCCTCGCTGAAGGCGCTCACGCCGGAGGCGGTACGCAAGCATGCGTCATGTTTCGGCCCGAACGAGGCTATCCTGGCAGTTGCGGGACACTTTGACTGGGACCAGTTACGTGACATGGTTGGCGCCCAGTTTGGTGATTGGCAAAAGCAGCAGGTTCCCAAAGTGGAACTCACGCCACCGGCTGGCGGATTCACGCATATAGAGAAGGATTCTGCTCAAGTACACATAACGCTGGCTTACCCAAGCGTGTTTGCATCGGACGAGCAGTATTACGCGGCACGGGTCGCCGTTACCGTATTGTCGGGAGGCATGAGTAGCCGCCTTTTCACCGAGGTGCGCGAGAAACGTGCCTTAGTTTATCATGTGTCTACTTGCTACTCCAGCCTGAAAGATATCGCCGGTCTGTTCACATATGCCGGTACGGTACCGGAAAAGGTGCAGGAAACTTTCGATGTTACCGTCGGCGAGCTGAAGCGTCTGGGCGAGGGAGTTACCGACGAAGAACTCGCCCGCGCCAAGACACAACTCAAGAGCGCAATGGTGATGCAGGGTGAATCCACGATTGCAAGGTCAGCGGCGCTGGCTACCGATTGGTATTTTCTTGGCGAACTTCGGGATTTAGGCGAGATGACCGAGGCTGTCAACGCGGTCACCAAGGACGATGTAATGCGGTATCTCTGCGACTGGCCTGCGGAGAATTTTACGGTGCTCCTCATCGGTCCGGAATCTGTCGACACGAGCGCCGTGAATCTTTGACAGTCTCGCAAGCCCCTTGATTCTAGAAGTTCCAAAAGCTCTGAAAGCTTTTGAAAGGCAAACTGATGGAGTTCAAACATACTCAACTGGATAACGGATTGACGATCATCGGAGAGGTCAATCCTGCCGCTAAATCGGTGGCGCTGGGCTTCTTCGTGAAAACCGGCAGCCGCGATGAAACTCCGGAAGTCTCCGGCGTCAGCCACTTCCTTGAGCACATGATGTTCAAGGGCACAGATCGCCGCAGCGCGTTGGATGTCAATCGTGAGTTCGATCAGCTCGGCGCTTCATACAATGCGTTCACCTCCGAAGAGAATACTGTTTATTACGGGACGGTTCTGCCGGAGTTTCAGGGGCAACTCATGGATATCTGGAGCGATCTGATGAGGCCGGCTTTGCGCCAAGAGGACTTCTCGATGGAAAAGGGTGTGATCTGTGACGAAATCGCCCGCTACGAGGACATGCCCACGTTCCGTGTATACGAGAAGCTGATGGGCGAGCATTTCAAGGGTCACAAGCTAAGCCAGAACGTGCTTGGGTCCGCCGCTTCGATCCAGTCGATGAAACGCGATGATATGCAGGGATACTTCGATCGTCGCTATTCTCCTGGCAACGTTACGTTGGTGGGTGTGGGGAATTTGGATTTTGATGCCATGGTTGCAGATGCTTCGGAGAAATGCGCGCATTGGACACCGTTTGATGTGACACGGGAACTGGTTGACTGCGCCGGTACCAAGACTCGCGGAACCATCGTTGACCCCAATGTTACTCGCGAACATATCGCCATGATGTCGTCCGCTCCCGATGCTCAATCGTCCAAGCGATATGCAGCCCAACTGCTGGCCAGCGTTGTTGGCGACAGCACCGGCAGCCGTCTGTTCTATGCCCTGGTCGACCCGGCACTCGCCGACGAAGCTACGATGAGCTATGACATGCTAGATGGTACGGGGGCGATGCTTACGTTCATTTCTACCGATCCGGATCGCGGCGCGGATTGCACGCGGATTGCACTGGACGAGTTCCGAAAGGTCATGGAAGAAGGTATCACCGAGACCGAACTGCAAGCCGCCAAGAACAAGATAGCATCGGCAGCCACGCTGAAGGGTGAAGTGCCCATGGGGCGTCTGACGGCGGTGGGTTTTGACTGGGTATATCGCCTGGAATATGCATCACTGGAAGATCAGATAGAGCAGTTGTACGCGGTTACCGCAGGTGATGTTCTGCAGGTGGCGAGGCAGCATGATCTGACGGCGGTCACCGTATTGGGGCTTGGTCCGGCGGAGAAGATATGAGTCTGAGCCTCGAAAGCCTTGCGCATAAGCGCGTGACGGTTGTCGGTTTGGGGAGGTTCGGCGGCGGTATTGGCGTAACGAAATGGCTTTGCAGTCGGCAGGCTCAGGTAACGGTATCAGACAATGCATCCGCTGAATCCCTTTCCGAGTCGGTAGCTCAACTTGACGGGCTCGACGTGACCCTGCACTTGGGCTCGCATGATGAATCCGACTTTACTAATGCCGATCTGCTGGTAGCCAGTCCCGCAGTTCCGCAGGATGCATCGCCATTACGGGCCGCCAGGGCCGCGGGCGTGCCTGTAACCAGCGAGATGAATCTCTTTCTTGAGCGATGCCGGGGATGCGTGGTGGGGATTACAGGGTCGGTCGGCAAGAGCACTACAACCGCGATGGTTGGCGAGATACTGGCTCGGCAGTTCACGGTTCATGTTGGGGGCAATATCGGCAAGAGCCTGCTGGAAGACCTGCCGAACATCAAACCGGATCACATTGTGGTGCTTGAGCTTTCGAGTTTTCAGTTGGAAGTTACACCCGCGATTCGCGTGAGCCCGCATGTGGCGTTGATCACTAACCTGACGCCCAATCATTTGGATCGTCACGGTACCATTGGCGCCTATGGCGATGCGAAGAAGAACATATTTCGCTTCCAGAAAGCTGATGATGTGCTAATCCTGAATTCGGATGATGCTGAGGTGTGCTCTTGGCAGGCCGATGCGCCGGGAAAAGTGGATTTCTTTGACGGGTCGGCAGATCCGTTTGATCTGGCTGTGCCCGGTGAGCACAACCAGATCAACGCACAGGCCGCTTGGGCAATTGCTCGCAGTCTGGGCGTGTGTCGCCAGATAGCGGCAGAAGCGTTGAGGAGTTTTGCTCCACTTGAACATCGTCTCCAGGCGGTGGTGTCGCACGGTGGCGTGGATTTCTACAACGATTCCAAGTGCACCACCCCCGAAGGTGCGATTGTTGCGCTGGGTGCATTCGGTTGCGGCAAGAGCATCATAATCGCCGGCGGTTACGATAAGAATGCGGACTTCAGCGAGCTGGGCAAAATGATCGCCATGCGAGCCAAGGGGCTTATAGCCGTTGGGGCGACGCGCGATCTGATAGCGGATGCAGCTCGGAAATGTGTTTCGGGCGATTTGCCCGTGGTGCAGAAGGCAGACACATTTGAAGAGGCGATTGCGTATGCGATACGGCTGGCCGAGCCGGGCGATACTGTCTTGCTCAGCCCCGCATGTGCAAGCTACGATATGTTCGCGAACTATGAGCAGCGAGGCCGGCGTTTTGTGGAACTGGTAATGGGATTCGTTGCGAATAAGGTGACCAAATAGTGAAAGGTGCTCAGAAAAGGAACCAAGCAGTTATTCGGGCGGTTGCCTACGATGTCGACGGGACGATGTATCGCCTGATGTGGATGCGCACCCGGATGCTGATGGAGCTTGGTTTGGCGTTCTGTCGTCGCCCGCTGAAGACTTTTCGCGAGATACATATTCTGAAGGTTTACCGCAATATGCAGGAGCGACTGCGGCGTGTGCATGCGATTGATGCTGCCAGCGGAGATCCGCAACTGAAGGCCGCGGGCGATGAATTGCGGATGGACCCGGAGGTTATTCGAGGGGTTGTTGATGAATGGATTGTCCTTCGTCCGCTGGAATTCCTGGCTCAATACGTTTACCCGAAGCTGATAAAGATGATTCACGAACTCCACGAAGCCGGCATCCAGCAAGGCGTCTACTCCGATTACGATCCGCGTCTGAAACTGAAGGCGTTTGGAATTGAGAACTGCATTGATGCCGTAGTCTCGTCTGGGCAAACCGGGCTCGGGAAGTTCAAACCCTCACCCGAAGGTTTCCTGCAGTGTGCCCGCCAGATGGGCGTTCAACCCAGTGAGGTGCTGTATATAGGTGATCGTGATCGTGTTGACGGAGAAGGCGCAAGGGCCGCCGGTATGCAATTCATGCACATCCACCGCTTTTCAGCCACGCGAGTGAAGAAGATGCTGGCTATGGGAGATAAACGATGAGCATATTGAGTATAGATCAGAACAAGTGCAACCATTGTGGCCTGTGCGCCAGGGTGTGTCTTAAGAACGTCCTTGTACATGGTGCCGATGGTGGCCCGCAAGTAGCCGAAGGCGTCAGGTGTATGGAATGCGGACACTGCATAGCCGTTTGCCCGTCGGATGCCATATCGCATGCGGACATGCCTGCTGACAGGTTCATCCCCATTGCGGGAAATCTTCCGTCGGCGGATTTGGCCGAGGTGTTCCTTCGATCAAAGCGTTCTGTGCGGCACTACGCAAACAAAGAGATTGAGCGTGATGTTCTCGAGCGATTAATTGATCTCGGCAGCCACGCTCCCAGTGCCAAGAATGCTCAGAACCGTTCGTTCATTGTGATAACCGATCGCGAGAAGATCCGCCAGATTGACCGCGCGGTCTGCGAGGACTTCGCCCGTGTAGCCCGCCTCCTAAGCTGGCCTGTCAGGCGAATGCTCAGCCTGTCCATGCCGGCGTTCATCCGAAATATCGAAAAGGTCCTCCCTTCACTCAGAGCCCTCAAGCAACGTAGCGATGCCGGCGAATATCCCATCTTTTACGATGCGCCCTGTGTGGTGTTCACTACTGGCCCCAAGGGATATCAACTCGCCAAAGATACGAACGTTTCATCCCAGCAATACATAATGTTGCAGGCCCACGCGATGGGGCTTGGCAGTTGCATGATCGGTTACGCATCCACCAGGCCGAAAACGCTGGCAAAGTTCGTGGACGTGCCCGCCGGACACATGATACTGACTGCTACAACACTGGGCTACCCGACAGAGAAGTACCTGAAAACCGTCCCTCGCCGCCTCGCCAAAACAAGCTGGGTGTGAGGGCAGTTGTCATTCCCGGAGCGATGCCGCTGCTCATAGCTTGCCCTTGAGTTCTGCGAGGGTTTAGTCCATTACGGTTAGAACGCGGGCTATGTCTTCCGGCGTGTGCTGAATCGAGTATCCGTGATGTACCGGAGCGGCCTGGCAGACGGCTGCGTAGTCGGCTGGGGAAGGTAGCCCAACGCTCCGTGCGAGTCGCCTTGCAGGCTCGACATAGCGAACAATCCAGCCGCTGGGAGACCTGCGAACCAATCTCCAGCCGCCGCGCCGGGCTCAGAGTTTTTTTGCAACATCCAACGCCTCGCGAACAATCTGAAGGTCCAGCAACAGATCGGCCACCATCTTATTGAGACGCGAGTTCTCCTCTTCCAACGTCGCTAGCCGTTGGCCTCCCGACCTTTATGCCGCCATGCCGTCTCTTCCAATAAACAGCCTACTCGGAATTCTCATAACATTTTGGATCAGATTTTGGGGAGTAAACCAGGAATAAGCCCAATTCTCCACAAACAATATATAAAACAAAACGTTGTTTCAGTTGATCACGGGGGCATCTACGACCGATATAGTTTTGTGGTAGGCTCAGAATTCATTCTGATTAGGCCTCGTATCACTATAGGGGCTCTACAGCTGCGCTTCCGGCGTTTAGGTCATGTGACGAAAACATGGCTCTATTCCTTGAGGCGTTTCCTGTATTCCGCCATGGTTGTAACTTACTGTTCTACATGGATTTCACGTAACAGCAATATACCGTAGCATTTACGTTGGTGTTTTCGTCAGTAATTACAAGGGATTCTTCCGAACCCCGTTTCGGAAGATCGGGGCTGGTAGATGTTATCTCTGATGAGGAGAACAAACATGTTGAAACAACTTGCAAGTATAGTGCTGATGGTTATTTTTGCCGCAACTTGCGTCTATGGGGCCGAGTCGTCCGAGCTGGTTATCGGTTCTGCAAATATCCCGCAGATCGATCCGCACAACACCTATATGACGTCACACACGGGTTATGCGGCGCATGTGTTTAATCGGCTGGTAGATCTCGATGGAAATCTCAAAATTATACCTGAGTTAGCAACTTCGTGGAAAAGGCTGAATCGAACCACGTGGGAATTTACCCTTCGTAAGGGAGCAAAGTTTCATGATGGTTCGGTCTTTACAGCTGAGGATGTGGTAGCCAGCATTAACAGGATCACGAACAACACCTTTGGTGGAATATCTTATAAGGGGTTGGTTTCAAGCATCGGTCGTATGAAGATTCTTGGGCCTCATAGGCTGATAATTTTCACAAAAGCGCCGGATCCAACATTGCTCCAAAAGTTCACACGAGTGGCGATAATATCGCATAAATTTGAAGAATCGCCAACTTCCGATTTCGGGAGTGGCAAGGCTATGGTTGGTACAGGACCCTATAAGTTCTGCAAAATTGTACATGGTAAATACTATAAGCTAGAACGTAATGAAGACTACTGGAGAGACAAACCGGCTTATGAAAATGTAACTTTTGTGTTTGAAACAGATAGTGCCAAACGAATAGCTGCTCTTAAGGAAGGCAAGGTCGATATTATTGACTATGTCGATCCTTCCCAAGCTGCCAGCTTAAAAGAAGCTGGTTTTACTGTTGTGAAATGTCCATCGGACAGAACCATGTTCATGCAATGTGACACGATAAGGGATAAGCCTAATTATGTTACCGATAAGAAAGGCAACCCGCTGCCGAAGAATCCATTGCGTGATCTGCGGGTTCGCAAGGCTATCTCAAAGGCCATAGACCGTAAGAAAATTGTCAACGAGTTGATGTCGGGATATGGACACCCTTCCAGCCAGTTTAACGCAAAAGGACGCTATGGCTATAACGATGATCTTGAGGTTGAAGCCTACGATCCCAAAGGGGCAAAAAAACTGCTTGCAGAGGCGGGGTACCCCGAGGGATTCAGTCTTATTATTCATGGCCCCAGTGGGCGGTACGTCAATGATGTTGAGTTGTTGAAAATGCTTGCCGAGATGCTTACAGATGTTGGAATAGATACCAAGGCTGTGACTATTCCACGGTCAGAGTTTTTCAAACGGGTAAAGGGTCCTAACAACGCCTTCAGCTTCATGATGTTTGGTTGGAGTACGAGTTTGGGTGACCCGGGGCAGCCTCTGACGAGCATATCGCATTCATTTGATGGGAAATTCTATGGCACCGCTAATGGGATTTATGCAAATCCTGAGCTGGACGAGGTGATCGAGCAGGCTGTGAAGCTGATGGATCCAGCGGCTCGTGAAAGAGGACTGAAGAAAGCCATGGCTATGGCTATGGCAGATTATGCCCCGATAGTCCTGTATAATCAGGAACTCATTTTCGCGACCACACCTAATGTGACACTCGCAGCCGAAGCTCATGGAAATATCTTGGCGCAAAATGCCAAGCCAAAAGAACAAAGTAGAAAATAAGCGAGGCTATAAGTGTTTTAGATTTGCGGTGGTGAGGAAACTAGAGTGATACTGAAATCCATTCAAACTAAAGTGATTTTAGTGACCGCATTGTGTCTGGCAGCCACAGTTGCGGCGCTGGTCGTTTTCAGCATTGTTTCTACATCAAATACGCAGCGGCTGGTTAATGCGCGAGTAACTGATTTAACCAATGCAGGTGCCAAAGAGACTCTAGTTTCACATGGAGAAGCTAAGGCTATTCTGATTCAAGCATCCTTGAATGAAGCTTCTGACACTGCGCGGGCACTTGGCAATGTGTTTAGCGGGACCAAACGCAAAACCGATAGCGGGGATGTTTTGCTCGAAGCCACCCGCGAGCAGTTGAGTGCCATTCTCAGATCAGTGCTGGAAGAAAAACCATCTTTCCTTTCCGTCTATACGTGTTGGGAGCCTAATGCGGTAGACCTGATGGACAGTATTTATGCCGGCGATAGGGATTTGGGTTATGATGATAAAGGACGATTTGTGGCGAGGTGGAGCCGTGATGGACAGGGTCAGATAATTGTTTCGCCGCTTGAAAATTATGAGGATAAGACCTTGACCTCGTATGGCCTGCGGCGAGGCGAATATTACCTTAAACCCAAGGACTCCAAAAAAGAAGCCTTGATTGGGCCGTATAAACGAGATGTTCACGGTAATGCTGTCTGGTGTAGTTCTTTCGTTGTGCCGATTCTTGATGGGGATCACTTCTACGGTGTCGTTGGCGTCGAGTTGGAATTGAGTTTCATTCAGAGACTGATTGAACAGAACGACAATTTATTCGGTGGCCAGGTTGAAATTGAGGTTTTCAATCACGTGGGAAGTCTCATCGCCTCCAGCAAAGCCCCTGATATGGTCGGCAAAGATATACATGAAGTCTTGCCGTATTATGAAGACAAGCATATTGGGATGGAGCAGACTGCTGTCAACAAGAAAGAAACGGATAAGGAATCAGTTTTCGTTGCACATGTGCCCATAAAATCGACAGCTATTCAAAAACCATGGACTCTGGTCGTTACTATTCCGGAAAAAATAGTGACAGCGGAGGCGCGAAAGTTAGATTCCCTGCTGGCTGCGGAGGGAAACAAAAATACGGTGTGGCAAATTTCCGTAGCTTGTTTGATCGCGATGATCGCAATTCCTGCGTCAGCTATACTTAGTATGAGATTCGTTCGGCCGATTCGGAAGCTTAAAACAGCTGTTGAAAATTTCGGGAAAGGTGATTACTCCGTAAGTTTTCCCGTCAAATCGCAAGATGAAGTTGGCGTGTTGGCCAAGGCCTTTCAGGATATGATGGAAAATTTGCAGAATACGACTGTTTCCATAACGGCGTTGGAGGAGGAACAAACGCGTTTTACTGATATTGTGGAAAACGCTGAAGAGTGGGTATGGGAAGTGGATATTAACGGCCTATATACTTACTCCAGCCCTCTAGTGGAGACAATTTTAGGCTACAAACCTAGTGAGGTTATTGGGAAACACTATTTTTATGACTTCTTCAACGAGGCAGAGCGAGAGGAATTGAAAGTCAAGGCTTTGCAAAGCTTCGCCAAGCAGGAACGCATTAAAGATTTTGTAAGCTTGGAAGAACACAAAGACGGTCGGGAAGTCTGGCTGTCAACAAGTGGTGTCGCAATCACAGATGAGCATGGCAATCTTCTGGGCTACCGGGGAGCCAGCGTTGACATTACCGAGCGAAAGCTCACCGAAAGTCAGTTGCTGTTCAAGACCATGCTCCTGGAGGCCCAGTCGGAAGCGTCTCTCGACGGAATCCTGGTTGTGGACAATGAAGCAAAGACTATTTTGACCAACAACCAGTTTGTGAAGATGTGGAATATACCTGAAGAGCTACTAGTTGAAGGGAATGATGAGAAGCAAATACAATATGTTTTGGCACAGCTGAAATATCCAGATAAGTTTTTGGATAAAGTAACCTATTTGTATCAACACAAAGATCATCAGAGCAGGGACGAAATAGAGTTTAAGGACGGTAAGCTCTTTGATAGGTATTCCTCCCCTATTTTCGGATCGGATGGTCTGAGCTATGGAAGAGTTTGGTATTTTCGGGATATAACAGATCAGAAGCAGTCTGTGGAGAATATCAAACTCGCCAAGCAAAAAGCGGAGGCTTTTAATGACCAACTTAGAGTCGCCACCGCCAGAGCGAATGAGTTGGCTGATGAGGCTCAGGCTGCGAGTAAGGCTAAGAGTGAGTTCCTGGCGAACATGAGTCACGAGATTCGCACGCCTTTAAACGGTATAATCGGCATGACCGATCTCGTGCTAGATACGAGTTTGAATCCGGAACAGTGCGAATACATGGAAATGGTGAAAAGCTCAGGCGGCACGCTGCTAAGAGTTATTAACGATATTTTGGACTTCTCAAAAATCGAGGCTGGCAAGCTGGAGATCTGCAATGAGCCGTTCTCGATACGAGACTGTGTGGGAGAAACGCTCAAGCCTCTCGGCATAAGGGCGGACGACAAGAATGTAGAACTTTTGTGCGAAATTCAGCCTGATATGCCGGATCATCTTATTGGTGATGCGGTCAGGCTGCACCAAATAATAATCAATCTTGTTGGCAACGCCTTGAAGTTCACGCATGTGGGCGAAATCCTGCTGAAGATTGAATCGACATCAATGACGCGGGACCAGATATCGTTGCAGATTTCAGTGACGGACACTGGCATTGGAATTCCGGACGAGAAAATAAAAACCATCTTCGAAGCCTTTGAGCAGGCTGACGGTTCGACGACGCGAAAATATGGCGGCACTGGCTTGGGGCTGGCCATTACAACGCGTCTGGTGCAGATGATGGGGGGGCAGATTTGGCTTAAGAGCGAAGTCGGCAAGGGCACGACTTTCTATCTGACCCTTCAGCTGGGTCTGCATGCGGATCAAACAAACAAGCCGGACATTTCTAAGAGCGTCAACTTGACCGACATGAATGTATTGGTCGTCGATGACAACGCGACAAATCGGCGAATTCTTTCTGCTATGCTGACTAACTGGCGGATGAACCCGACCGCGGTGGAGGACGGGTTCTTAGCTATCGCCAAGCTCAGAAAGGCCCAGAAGATGGGCAATAAGTTCGGGCTGATTATTGTGGACGTCAATATGCCCGAGATGGATGGGTTCCAGGTTATCGAAAACATCCGGGCCGAGGATAGGCTCAAAGATATCACGATCATGATGCTTTCATCCGCCAGCCGAATCGAGGATGCAAGACGATGCAAAGAACTGGGCGTTGCGTCGTACTTAAGCAAGCCGGTGACGCAGTCAACCCTCTTGGACAACATTGTGACGGTGCTCAGCGAATCTTCCGCTAGAACCCGGGTGACCGGCCCGCCTATGGTACGCAAGGAAATGCCCAGGCAGAACCGGATTGAGATTCTTTTGGCTGAGGACAATGCTGTTAATCAGAAACTTTGCGTTCGGCTGCTTGAGAAAATGGGCCATGACGTAACCCTTGCAGTCAATGGTTTGGAAGCTGTCGAATTGAGCGAGCATCATCAATTTGACATGGTTCTTATGGATATTCAGATGCCTAAGATGGACGGCTTGCAAGCCACGCGAGAAATTCGTAACCGCGAAACAGCCTCCTCCGCCAGCCAGCATCTTCCCATAGTTGCGTTGACTGCTCATGCCATGACTGGTGATCGTGAACGATGTCTGGAATCTGGCATGGATGGATATGTCATGAAACCTTTGGATCCGATGTTGCTAGCTGAGGAGATCGTAAGAATAGTTCCCGCAGCTGAGCTGGAGGCAAACGAACCGGCCAAACCTGAGGCATTTAAGGCTGTAGAAACCGATGAAAAAGGCGAGACCATTAGGGATAAGAATAATAACGAATTGAGTTTAGAACCTTCTCAACCTGCGTTTGATATAGCTTCAGCGTTGGATAGAACAGGCGGAGATATAGAGTTATTTTGCGAAATAGCAGAGTTCTTTATAGACCTTGCTGAAGAGATGGTTGAAAAAATCGACGTTTCCATAAAATCCGGCGATCTTGATATGGTCAGTAAAGTTGCTCATAGTTTGAAAGGCTCCGCTGGCAACTTGTCGGCAAAACCGGTGTTTGAAACGTCTCTAAACCTCGAGCGTGCCGCCAATGAAGGTGATGCCGATCAGTGCCAGGAATTATTCACCGCCTTAGAAGCCCAGGTACCGGCACTCCTTGAAATGCTGAAACAATATATGTCAGAACATCATCAAAACGCGTGAGATTGTCCTTGGACTCCACAGTTGTGGTTTGCCCCAGTTCTTTTGCTGATTGCCTTAGCAGTGTGCGGTTGACTATAGCTCCCGTGTGACATACAGTTTCAGCGTGCAGATTAAGCTAGTCCTGTTCCTGGTTGGTGCGTTGGCGGTTCTGTTTGGCGTCAACATGCTCCCGTCAGTGGCTTGGGGCCTGTATTTTGGCGAGTACAATGCCGTTTCGTCCCTGCTGTGGTCGATGGGTATCACCATTGGCGGTGGTTTCGGCGTGGCTTTTGCTTTCCGCAGGCACAGGGTCGCCGCCGGGCCGCGCGAGGGCTTCGCCGTGGCGGCACTGGGTTGGGTGGTTCTGGCAGGTGCGGGTGCGCTGCCGTTCTTTATTGGTGGGCACATTCCCAACTACCTGGACTGCTATTTCGAGACGATGAGCGGCCTGACGACCACGGGTGCGAGCATCCTCACATCAAACGGCGGTGACCTCGCAACCGATATCGAGTCCATGCCGCAGAGTCTGCTGTTCTGGCGAAGCTACACTCACTGGCTTGGCGGGATGGGAATAATCGTGCTGAGTTTGGCACTGCTCCCTATGCTTGGCGTGGGCGGTATGCAGATATACCGCGCGGAGGTGCCCGGCCCGACGGCGGACAAGCTTGTTCCCCGCGTTCGCCAGACTACCAAGTTGCTTTGGGGCATATACGTTCTTTTGAGCGCGGTCGAGTGCTTGCTGCTTTGGGCTCATCCCAAGGTAACTCTCTTTGACGCGATGTGTCATACTTTCGGAACGATGGCGACCGGCGGATTCTCCACACACTCAGCCAGTGTGGGTTTCTTCGCCAGCACTTATGTGGACGTGGTGATAATCGTGTTCATGGTGCTTGCCGGAGCGAATTTCGCATTGCATTATGCTGGCTTGCGGGGGCGTCTGAAGGCTTACATACAGAACAGGGAGTTCATGTTCTATGTGAGTGCGATGGCGTTGGCGATTACGATTATCGCGGCGATGCTCTATGGCGTGATGAACATGAAGCCCGATGCGGCGATTTGTCAGTCGGCATTCCAGGTGGTATCGCTAACTACGACTACTGGCTACACAACCGGGAACTACGATCTCTGGCCGATTTTCGCAAGGCTCGGCTTGGTGGTCATGATGTTCTTCGGCGGTTGCGCAGGCAGCACTGGTGGCGGAATCAAGAGTATCCGCGTGTTTTTGCTTATCAAGCATGCCGGTGTTGAGATGCGTCGTTTGCTGCATCCGCAAGCGGTGATTCCTGTGCGGTTGGGCACCATGCCGGTGAAAGACCGGGTAGTGCAGTCGGTGCAGGCGTTTGCGATACTGTATATAGGTGTCTTCCTGGTAGCCTCGCTGGTGATGACTGGTGTTTTGATGGCATCACCGGAGGCGATTCAGGGAGACAGTCCCGATCCGGTTTCTTCTGATACCCAAATGATAACAGCAGTGACATCGGTGGCGGCCACGCTTAACAATATCGGCCCGGGCTTGGCCCACGTAGGTCCCGGCGATTTGCGTGCCTACTCATGGGTACCGCCGGCGGGCAAGATTGTATTGGTGTTTTGCATGTTGATCGGGCGGCTGGAAGTGTTTACGGTGGTGTTGCTGTTCACCCCATGGTTCTATCGTCGGTGAGTATATGAAGATTGTCATAAATGGCGGAGGCGGAGTCGGCCAGGCGTTGGCGGGCATCCTGAGCGAAGAAAATCACGATGTCACCGTGGTGGAGGTCAACGCTGCCCGTGCGGAATTGGTGCAGGACGAAGTCGATTGCCATGTGATAGTCGGTTCGGGGGCTGTGCCTCCGGTCCTGCGGGAAGCCTGCGTCGGCGAGGCGGACATCTTCGTGGCTGCGACAGATCGTGACGAGGTGAATCTTCTGTCATGTCTGATAGCTCGCAAGATGGGCTGCATGCGCAGCATTGCTCGTGTGCGTCATCCGTCATTCAATGCGACCGATCCGGCCATTCCGCTAAGCGAACTTGGTGTCGAGCAGGTTATCAATCCCGACGAGGAAGCCGCCTGCGAGATCGTCCAATTGTTGCGTAACCCGGGTACTACCGAGGTGCTTCCGCTTGCGGGCGGAACGGTCGTCACTGCGGGCATGACAGTCTCAGACGGAAGCCCTTTTGACGGGCTGACGCTTGCTGAGCTTCCAGGCCTGCATGCGGATTTGCGGTATCGCGTGGTGATTATTCGTCATGGCGATGGCAAGGTCATTGTGCCTATCGGCAGCGACCGCATTAAGGCATCTGACGAAATATTCGTGATAGGCGAACCAGAGACCATCAAACGGGTAGCCCGGATGGCAGGCGCCACTACTGCCCATGATGACATTTCCAATGTGATGGTTTTTGGCGCCAATGACTTGGGCAAGAGTGTTGCCGGTATGCTTCAGGGCGATTGTCGCGTGAAACTCATCGGTACGGAGGGTGCAACGGTTGGCTTGGCGGCCGAGGAACTCCATCGCACGCTGGTTATCGAAAGCAGCGGGCACGATATAAGCCTGCTGGAGCGAGAAGGGCTCGCCCAGATGGATGCCTTTGTGGCGGTTTCCGACGATGAGGAGATAAACCTGATCGGGTGTCTTTACGCAAAGCGGCTCGGCGTTCCCAGGACGATTGCTCGCGTAGAGCGACCTTTCTATAGGCCGCTGATTGAGAGTCTGGGAGTAGATGCTGCCGTCAGTGCTCGTCAGATTACTGTGAACTCGATTCTGAAATACATTCGGCCGGGCGATATCAGGGCGATGGCCCGAATGCGTGGCGTGCCGGCCGAAGCGTTGGAGTTTGTTCCGCGTCCCGGTGCGAAGATTCTGGATCGCCCGTTACTGGAGGTTAACTTCCCGCGGGGTGCGATTGTTGGCATGGTGGTTAAGCCTGACAGAGCAATTGTGCCCACCGGCGACACGCAGGTTCATGAGGGCGATCACGTGATAGTCTTTGCCTTGCACGAGGCAGCCAAGAAAGTGCAGAAGCTGTTTGCCTGATTTTCTGGCAGGGGGGTGAGGTGGTGTTAGCGGGACCTGGAGTGATCTGTCAGGTTGATTGGCGCACTACGAGTTCGGGCGGGAATACCGTACTGTCGGCATCATTTCCGCCCATAAGCTCAAAAAGAATCCTGCATGCTTCGTGCCCCTGTTCATACTTTGGTTGGAGAACAGTTGTCAGGGGAACGACCGCTTCCTTAGCCAATTGAAGATCATCCGTTCCCAGGATTGCCAGTTCTTCAGGTACCTTTATGCCGTTTCGAATTGCGATATGCATGAATTTGCACGCATACTGATCGCCTTGAAAGAACACGGCCGTCGGACGTTTGCTGCAAGCTTGCCAGCGTTCCACGAGGTCTTCAATCGGATCGCTGGGTGTCCAATCCCATTGTTCGACTGTGCTCTCGTCTGCACATTCCCCGCAGGCCTTGGCTATGCCTTCATACACCGATGGTGACATTGAGATATGGGCGATATGGCGGTGCCCCCTATCCAGGAGGTGCTTCATGCCAAGATACCCCAACTTGTGTCCGTCCACGGAGACAGATCGTGAGTTGGGTAGCGGGTTGGCAGGCGGACCAAACATATATGTGACAGGGGTATTTCGGGCTACCAGGAGTTGTCGCAGATTATCGCTTGGGCCTGTCAGGGGCCCCAAGATCATACCGTCGACCCCTCTTTCCAGCATGAACCTGAGTACCTGTTCTTCGCGGGCAATTATCCCTCTGGTCGTCATCATCAGGACGCCATACCCGCGATCTTCGGCCAGGTCCTCAATTCCCTGAATAGCTTGCGGTACGAAAGAGAATTCGATTTCCGGAATCGCCACTCCAATCAGCATGCTTCGCTGGGTAACCAAAGCTGTGCCCATTGGGTTGGGGCGGTATTTGGTCTCGGCAAGGATGGTCTCGATTCTTTTACGGGTGGCTGCCCCGAGACGCGTCGTGCCCTTTCGGTTGTTCAATACCACCGAAACTGCGGTCCGCGAAACGTTCGCAAGCCTTGCGATATCGTCCATCGTCAGTTTTGATTGTTCTCTTTCCTTTACCACAGAACCAATCCTAGCGGTGCAGTCAGGGGTTGTCAACACAGCCCATACCGCTGCTGGTGTAATTAACGGTGTGTAAAGTCTTATGATTTGAACGTCATTATTTCTGTGGTGGAGGCCAACCGTGAAGCCACCCGTAAAGCCCGGCGAAGCCGCAGGCGGCTCGGATTCTACAAATACATTGGGAAATTTGTCCGCAGTAGTGTCACGTAAACCAAATTACCGTAATCTCGCGTTTTTGCGGAGGCGTAAGCGTTGCTTTTGCCAAATATTGCAATGCAGACGTGCAAGCTGAAGTTTTGTCGAAAAAGGTGCAAAATGGTGCATTTCATCGTAAGTGTGTAATATTTTTCATCGGCTGCGGGGGATTTATCGCCAATTTCGCTGCACCCAAATCCACAGCAGCGGTCAGTATGTAGATATATGACAGCGCGCTCTCGTAGGGCCTGCCCGGCCGTTTGTGCAACCGGATACATGGGTAACACTTTTCCCTGGTGGCCATTTGGTTGTGTATGCTTGCAACTTTTTACAAGGCAAGGCGTTGCTCCGCATTCCAGCATATCCTTACTCCGCATACTCGGCGGCTGAACCGTGGGGATAGGATGATTATTCGCAAAATCATCAGATTGCAACTTGCGTCAGGCCGAGCTTTACGGTAACATGATCCTGGTAGGCAATAGAGGCCAATTGTTCCATTATTCTGGCCATTGTTTGTCTAGCAGCCCGTATGAGGGAATGAACATAATGCGTGCGGACCTTGGGGCCCAGTGGGCCAGCTTCCGACACGATCTGGTAGTCAAAGAGCTTCGCGAGATGATCGTCCGGTCGGTGAAGTCGGGTGTTCAGGGAATCTCCATGTTTTGCGAATGCGCTCCGGACAATCCCACCGACTATCTGAACTACCGAGCGTTTGACTACTTCAGCCAGACATATCCCATCAGGACAATGGAGCAGTTCATGGCCGACGAGGCCGCGCCCGTCCTGGGCGGGCTCGAGCAGGCCCATCGCTTCTTCGAGATATTCCGGAATGACGAGTGCAGCGATGCCACGATTGACGAGATACGCAAAATTGCTGCCAATATGCCTGTCGGGGCCTATGCTTGCTGGGCTTGGCTCGCAAACTGGTTGCAGCAAAGTCGCGTGCGTGATGAGTATCAAGTCAAGATCAAGGACATGGGCATTGACGAGCAGATCGGCTGGTTGCTCGGCCGGCGGTAACCGACTATCCCTGAGGGCGTACGAATGAGTTCTGAAGAGAATACACCACGGCCATACCGCTTCCTCTGGACGTGGGACCACAGCACTAATTGGGACCCCGCCCAACCGGGTGGGCAGGAAGACGGATGCTGCAATCCCTATACGAAGCTTGCGGGCGTATTTGTGAGCGATTATGAGAAGCTGATCGACTCGATGCACGAGCATGATCTCAACGGGCTGATCATATATGGGTTCCTGAGGGATTCGCATGGCGGTATCGAAGCTGCTCAGCGCCTCTGCGAATACGCCAGAGATCGCGGTGTTGGCATCATTCCGGGCGTGGGCGTCATGGCCTACGGCGGGTTCTACTACGATGGCGACCACGAGTTCTCCATGGCCCGGAGGATCGAGCAATACCCTGAGATGAGTGCTATTGACGAGAACGGCAAGCCGGGCCCGTTGTACGATCTGGCCAAAGAGTTCAAGACAGAAAAATGAATCGCGGATGTCAGAGATTCATGATATAAGCGGCCAGCGATAGCAGACGCAATTGAACTGTTTCTGGCCATATAGCAGGTAGGTGTAAGTATGAGCAGTATCGATGTCATTCAGAAGGTCTTATCTGATCCGCCGGATTCATACCGGCCGTATCCGTTCTGGTTCTGGAACGGGCGGCTGACGCGTGAGGAGATCACGTGGCAGTTGGAGGAATGTCTGCGCAAGCACATTACGGCGGTGCTGGTTCACCCGCGTTATGGTCTCGTGACGGATTACATGGGGCCGGAGTATATGGACATGATCGTCCATACCGTCCGCGAGTGCGAGCGTCTCGGGATGAAGGTGTGGTTGTATGACGAGTACAACTGGCCGAGCGGGACTGTTGCGGGTCGTTTGCTGCGTGATTGTCCCCAGTACCGCATGAAGATGTTGCGGTATGAGTTCTGCGAGGTTGACGGCCCGGCCGTTTGGCATCCAGAAGAGCAACCCAATGCGGAGCTGTACCTGGTTCAGGGTTGCGATATGGATTCGGGGAAAGTGCGGGAATTCTCGCTGAACACGACTGGTGAAGTGAGCCTTCCCGCCGGGCGATGGGCAGTAGCCGCGTTCTACATGGCTGAAGCTCCGCTGGAGTTGTGCTGCGTTCGCGGCCACGGCGGGGCGGCACAAGAGAAGGGCTATCTCGACACGATGGACGCCGATGCCGTCGGCGAGTTTATGCAGCGGACGCATGAGGTCTACCATAAACATCTGAAGGACTATTTCGGCAATGTGGTGGTCGGTATGTTCACCGATGAGCCCGGGATCATCTATGACTTCGATTTCGGTTACGACATGCCGGCCGCGATGAGCAGCCACCTCCCGTGGACTCGCAGTATGGAAGAGCAGTTCACGCAGCGGGCGGGATATTCGATCCGGGATCGTCTGATTCATCTGATCGCTGACGTGCCGGATGCCGACGCCACGCGGACAGACTACTGGTCCACCGTTACCGCACTCTATTGCGAAAACTACCACGACAAGATGTCATCATGGTGTGAAGACCGAGGCATTGCATATACCGGCCACAATGTTTTGGAAGAGGAGTATCTCCACTATCAAGGCGATCTGGCTCCATCTCTGGCGCCCATGCACGTGCCGGGCCTGGACTGGACGAGCAGGGAATGCAGTCTTGACACCGCACACGTGTATCGCACAGCCAAGATGGCAGCGAGCATTGCGCACAAGATGAAGCGTTCGCATGTGATGTGCGAGACCTTCGGGGCAAGCGCTGGTGACCTTACGCCGGCCGACATGCGCCGCGTGACTGACTATCTCTACGCTACGGGCGTGAACCTGATTTGCCTTCACGGATTCTTCTACAATGTCGGCGGCTCGCGGGCGTATGAGTGCCCGCCGTCGGAGTTCTTCCAGAATCCGTGGTGGGAGCACATGGCCGTCTACTCAGACTACACTGCCCGCCTCGGCGCTCTGCTCTCGCAGGGAAAGCACATGCCCGGTGCCGGCGTGCTCATTCCATCGCAGAGCTTCCAGGTGCGAAATGAGCGAACGTTCATGAGCCCGGGCAATTCGCACAGGAGCGATTTCGACTATCTCCAGCAGTTGCTTGGTGTGTTGCTGGAAATTGGAGTGGATTACGAGTGCGTATGCGATTCGTTACTGATTGACACGGAAATCACGTCAAGTGGTATCGCCTGGGGTGACGAGTATATCGACATGCTGATCATTCCTCCGGTGGATGTCATTTCACTGGAGGTGTGGAACCGTATCAAGGCATTTGCCGATGCTGGCGGAGAGATACTCCTGCTGGGTAAAACGCCCAGTATTCAGGGGGGCGATGTGGACGCGGCGAGCGCGGCCGGTGTTATGGGAAGCCCAATGTGCGGGCAACTGGATGCCATTCGTCCGGCGCTGTCTGAGGCATTGTCTGGCCGGAGGGTAGACGTAAAGGATGACGGTGCGGAAAGTGGCGGGCTGATTGTGTATCGCAGACAGCTTGATGACTCCAGCGTACTGTGCTTCGTATATGAAGCTCAGGGTCTGGCGAGGGGCGCGTGTGAACTGCGCGTTCCCGGCAGATTCAGCGTGCAGGAAATTGATGTGGATAAGGCGAACATTGCATCGGTTGCCTTTGCTGCTGACGAGGAGCATACGTGTATCAGAGCATCGTTCCGCGCGAATGAAGGGCGATTGTTCCTGCTGAGTGCCCAATCGTCTGTCGATGAGTGCAGGCCAGTCATTCCTGCGGAGCCCAAGAGCATTATTGAACTCGACAGAACATGGGACTTCGAGCCGGATCGTCTGAATGTTCTGAAGATCCAGGAGATGCTCACGATTGGGGCACCGGATGGAAATGGAGCCGAAGCGAATCTGCACATTCATTGTGATACCGTGCCTACGAAAGCTCACCTCTTGCTTGAAGGTGAATCTTGCAGTGATGTGCACGTGAACCGCAAAAATGTTTCTGACCGAAAACAAGCGTATCGATACTTCGATAGCGATCAATATGCAATTGACATATCCGACTGCCTGCAACCGGGATTGAATCGCATTGCGATGCAGTATCACCCGGCGATGGAAGATGAGGTGATTTCCCCGCTCTGCGCCATTGGCGGAATCACGTGTATCAAGCCGCATGTATATCTCATCGGGCAATTCGGAGTCGCCGAGGACCATCACATTATCTCGCAGCCGACAGCGTTGAATCTCGGCGGCTGGGAATCCCAGGGTTTCCCGCATCTGGCTGGAATTGGTATCTACCGAACCACACTTGCCATCGAGGCCAATGAACCATTCACTCGAGCTGAACTGCACTTCGATGTGGCGGAGTCCAGTGCAGAAGTAATCGTGAACGGCAAGCCGTGCGGTGTGCGATCATGGGCACCTTATTCGGTGGATATCACCGACGCATTGCAGGCCGGAAGTAATGCGATAGAGATTCGCGTCTGTAACACCGTAGCCAATCTGCTGGCCCCATTGAAGGCAGAGAGCGATATGGACAATCCCATAGCCTGGCTTACCAGAATGCACGGCAGCACACGCCCCTCCGGATTGCAGGCGGCTCGGGTAGAGTTGTTTTTATAGTTGCCGATTATCATTGGCCGATCGATGATACGAACCCGCATGCGTGGCATCATGGCAGGATGTGGACCATGTCGAGCCGCCATCGGACTGAAGAGTGGTTCGGCCCGATCGACAATCTGGCGACCTACGTTCGAGCAAGCCAGCATATTCAGGCAGAGGGCTTGCAGTATGCATCCGAGGCGCATCGCAGACGCAAAGGGCAATGTGCAGGCAGCTTGCCGTGGCACTTCGCTGAGCCCTGGCCGAATGCCTGTGACACGTGTAGTGTAGATGCATGGGATCAGCCCAAACCGGCGTATTTTTCTATGGCTCGGTCATACAGGCCGGTTCATGTGTCGGCTAAATATGCGAGAGTCACTTGGGCGAACGAATCCAAATTCAGCGCTCAACTGTGGGGGCATAATTCGACTGATGCGGAATTCGGCGGCAGTCTCATTACCACGGTTGCCACACTATCCGGCGAGATCATCGCAACGCAAACCAGCACCGTTTCCGTCAAGCCGGAAAGCACCTTGCAATGGGATGAGATCTCGCTGCAGCGGTCTGATCTGCCCGAGCTGTTTGTGTTGGTGGGCATACTGACCGATGAAGACGGTCGCGAAATCTCCAGACATTGGTCGATTCACTCTACAGCCCAGGGCGCACCGTTTGCCCCCTTGAGGTATCTCTCACCAGCCGATGTGAAAGCAAGTCGGGGCGAGGGTACTATTGAGATCAGCAATTGCGGCTCGTCGGTGGCTATCGGTCTCTGGCTGGAAACGCCGCTGGATGAGCAGGTTCTTCTTAGTGACAACTGGTTGTGTCTGATGCCTGGGGAATCGGTGCAAGTACAGATGGAAGGCGAAAGCCCCGAGGTACGCCTGAGTGCATGGAACTTGCCTGAAGTACGCATCTGATGACTGTTGTCAGATGCCGGCCGGGTGCTGTGGCCGGGCAGTTTGTGCATAGGCTTATTAAACAAGAGCTTATGCGCAAACTGCCGCATCATACATCTGCTTTCAAAGTGGGCCGGATTCGCCGTTCAGGGACTGGTTGCCAGCCCTGATTGACGGGATTTCACGCTTCTTGCGGCAAGAATACCGCCCATGTCCGGCAGGATCTATTGACACCCACGGAAGGTTTGGAGTAAACTGCACACGTGCAATGTAACAGATTACATAACAGGTTGCATACTGTCGAACCCCGGTAGCTTGTTGCCACGGGTTATCACTCAGGCCAGCGCCACACAGCATCCTTACCACACGACGCTTCCACACACAGAAGGAAACCCAAAATGAATTCACGCGCTTTGTTATGCATCACGGTTTGCCTTGCCTTCGTTTCGCCTGCTTTCTCCGCAGAAAGACTGAATCCCAAGGCGGCGGCGACCAGGGACAACGTAACCTCCTTCCTGATAAACTTTGACAGTCCGGCCAAAATCGGCGACGTGAGCTTCAAGCCGGCGGCTGGCCGGTTTGGTCAGGGCATTGAGTTTCCCGCGCCTTTCATGATTCCGGCCCCAAAGGGCAAACCGATTCTGGATTCGAATCAGGGGACTATCGAACTGTTCCTGAAGGTTACTGACGACAAATGGTTTGCTTCCACGCGAAACATTCTCAGTTGCGATGCGGGCTGGGGCAAACCAGGTACCATGAGCCTCTGGTATTGGGTTCTAAAGGGCAAGGGGCGGCTGCGGTTCGATAATCATTCGTTTGGCAAGAATCGCGGTGCCTATGTCACCTGTCCCATGCCTCGCGACAACAAGTGGCATCACATCGCGGCAACTTGGGATAACAAACGCGGCATCAGTCTGTATGTGGACGGCGTGCGTCGAGGCCATTACGAGTGGGCATTTGCCGGTGACTACATTCCCGAGGCAAAACGCCAGCTGAAGTTTGGGGCTAAAAATCATGGCGGGATGAGCCTGGTAGACGAAGTTCGTGTGTCTACGGCGATGCGTTTGGGGCCGGATGAGACTTCGGTTATTCATAAGGTTAAAACCGGACCGGCCATCGTGAAAAACGGCAAGACTATGATGCCGATTTCCGTGGAGCTATATAATCGTGACATTGTTGAGACAAAACTTGCAGGGACAATATCGGTAGTCGATTATTACCAGACGAGTCTCGCCAGCAAGGCGATAGCTACGGTGCTGAAGGCAGGCGAGCGAAAGATCGTTGCCTTTGAGATTCCCGCCGAAGGTGCGGGGAAATATGTCAAGGCCGTGGTAGACTTGTCTGAAGGCGCCGGCAAATCGAGCAGATCCATAAAGGATGAGCAAGTGGTGTTCGTGGATGTGCTGACCGGGCCGCGTATGCAACTCAGCATGAACGGTCGCTGGGACGTATGTAATGGTAATCCGGCGAGCATTGTGCCTCCCAAGAAAGGCAAGTGGCGAGCTACAGAGCTTCCGAAGATTGATTACACGTGGAGATCGACGCACACCAAGTGGTTCCGTAAGCGGGTTGTGCTGCCGGCAGCGATGAAGGGCAAGAAGATTGAGCTGCACCTGAGTGGTGTTCGGTTCAAGGTGGATGTGTTCCTCAATGGAAAACGCGTGGGAGGCGGCCACACTGATCGCATGCCTTTCATC
>CBDUQP010000016.1:0-36235 GCA_965369385.1 uncultured Phycisphaerales bacterium | reverse complement strand
AAAGGTCCTATATGCTGACTGGGCTGAACAGGTGAGCAGGTGATTCGCCACTGTGCTCGCTTCGCTCACGTGTGGCCAGGAGACCGCAGGTGAGCTACCTATTTGAAATCCATCTCGCGGGTGATCGTTCTGCCTTGTTGTTTCACCTGTTCACCTTTTCTACTGCTCACCTGCTCTGTGTGCGAGATTCTAGAGGTGAACGAATGGCGGTTCAAGGAGAATAGAAAGATACGATCGTGTATCAGCGCGGGGATTATGGTACATACGGCAATGTAATGTGATTTTCATTGACACTTGCGCAGCCATGGGATAGAAGGGCGCAGGTTGTGTTCAAACTAACGTACAATATAGGCTTTTCACGCATGTAACTCTCCCGCAAAAAACTTTCCCTTCAGGAGCAAAATGATGAAGATTGGAATCATTGGAGCCGAAAACAGCCACACCGCAGCAATAGCAAAGACACTCAACGTCGATCAGGCCGTCAAAGGCTTCACCGTGGACTATGTATGGGGCGAGACGGAAGAATGCGCCAAGGCCGCCAAGAAGGCAGGCAAGATCAAGACGATCGTCAAGACTCCCAAGGAGATGCTGGGCAAGGTCGATGCGGTAATCGTTGACCATCGTCACCCGAAGTTCCACCTGAAGGCCGTTCTGCCGTTCGTCAAGAAAGGCATCCCTACATTCGTAGACAAGCCCTTCTGCTTCAAGAGCGAAGAAGGCAAGGAATTCCTGAAGATCGCACGCAAACACGGTGCGCCGGTTACCAGCTTCAGCGTAGTGCCCCACCAGAAGAGCTTCGTCAATTTCGTAAAGGGCCTGGACAAGATGGGTGACATCCTGGCCGGCGGCACATCCGGCCCGTGCGACCTGAAAAGCCCCTGGGGCGGCATTTTCTTCTACGGAATCCATCAAGTTGACATGGTTCTGATCGCTTTTGGTTATAATGTAAAGTCGGTACTCGTGACCAAGAACGGCAACGGCGCGACCGGCCAGATCATCTATAGCGATGGCAAGATCGTAACGATGGACCTGATAAAGGAAGGCTGCACCGGGTTCGGAATTTCCGCCCTTGGCACGCAAGGTACATGCCAGAAGGCAATTAAGTTCGATGCTAACACCTACCTCGGCGGCATCAAGGAATTCACGCATATGTTCAAGACCGGCGTGGAGCCCCTCAGCGACGAAGCCATGCTCAAGCCCGTAATGGTACTCGAAGCCCTTCAAAGATCGGTCAAAACGGGCCTGGTCGAGAAGCTCATTCCGTCGAGCTAGTTCGAGCTAGTTCGAGCTATCGTCGCCGATTTCATCACCATGAGCGTACAACGGTCTGGGAGCATTCGAGATGTTCATAGATATTCACGCACACACGTTTGAACAGCCATGCGCACCAGCAAATGGGCACCAATTCCTTACTACGCCCGAAGAACTAATCAAGCGTTATGACACACTCGGCATAGAGTCGGCCGTCAACTTCGACGATGCAATCAGCTCCGGCAACGCGATTGGCTATAACGGCCCGAGCGAAGTGAAGTACGAGGAAGACTTCGTCGAGTTCATGGGCGGAGGATACGCCGATGGCGTGAACTCCGGCACAAACGCGGTATTCTGCGCACTGGGCGGACTTGAGCTCGAGCCGTTCAGCGAAGTGATCTGCCCGCCGATTACCGATCCCGGCGGCGCGATGCACGAAAGCTACGGCCAGCAGGAAATCGATGACATCATCGCCGCAATCAAGAAGGTAGAGGCTGCTTACCTCAAGTAAGGCGCAGCTACAGGAGTATAGACAATGACAACACAAAGTCCCCTTGCATTGCTCGGTGGCGCAAAGGCTATCGGAGAGATGAGCGAAGCATGGCCTGGCCCATCGTAACCAAAGAGCATGAAGACGCGGTACTGGATGTCCTCCGGGCCCGTGCAATGTCCGGCATGGACATAACCAAAACGTTCGAGAGAGAATACGCAGACAGCTACGACGCGAAGTATGGACTGGGTTGCAGTTCAGGCACTGCCGCCATCCAATGCGCGTTTTACGGCATGGGCATCGGCGTAGGTGACGAAGTTATCGCCCCATCAATGACATACTGGGCATCAATGCTTCAGTTGTTCTCGCTGGGCGCTACACCCGTGTTTGCCGACATTGATCCAGACACACTCTGCATCGATCCCGGCGATATAGAGAACTGTATCAGTGATCGCACCAAGGCGATTGTGGTTGTGCACTACGCCGGCATGCCGGCCGACATGGATGCGATCATGGCCATCGCCGACAAGCACAATCTCATGGTGTTCGAGGATTGCTCGCACGCTCACGGCTGCCTGTACAAGGGCAAGATCGTCGGCACAATCGGTGCAGCGTCAGGTTTCTCGCTGATGACGGGCAAATCGTTCGCAATAGGTGAAGCGGGCATAATGCTCACCAATGACCAGAACATCTACGAGCGTGCACTGCTTTTCGGTCATTATGCCCGCCACGGAGATATCGAGCTGGAAGAGAACAAGAAGTACGCCGGCCTGCCCTGCGGAGGATACAAGTATCGCATGCACCAGTTGAGTTCCGCCTTCGGGCGAGTGCAGCTTAAGCTCTGGCCCAAGCAGATGGCCGAAGTCGCCAAGGCCATGAACTACTTCTGCGACCTCATGGAAGATGTCCCCGGCATATATCCGATTCGCCCGGCAGAAGACAGCGGATGCACCAAGGGCGGATGGTACTTCCCCATCGCAAAGTACAAAGCCGAAGAGCTGGGCGGGCTGAGTGCCAAGCGATTCGCCGATGCGATTCGCGAAGAAGGCCACACCGGCGTGTGGGTTGGATGCAACTCTCCGCTGCACACGCACCCGGTGTTCCGCGAGATGGACGTCTACGGACACGGCCGGCCCACACGCGTAGCCAACCTGCCCGAATCAGTAACAGTGGACGATCTGGAACGCGAGTTGCCGGTGAGCGAAGGCATGATGAAGCAGATCCTCGGGTTGCCCAGGTTTGCCAAGTTCGATGAAGATGCAATCCGCAAGTACGCAGATGCCTACAGGAAGGTGGCAGAGAATTACAAGGACCTCCTCGAAGGCGACGAAGATGAAGAGCTGGCGGTGAAGTTCTCCAGCTCAAAGAGATAGGAACCACAGATTACGGAGCAAAAACGGGACCGGCCCGCCCCGGCGGGTAAACTCAAGAAGCGCAGCCAAAGGCGTAGTCCCGATGCACATCGGGATCCCCATTTTGCGGTAGAATGCTATCAACCGCGCCGGCCGGCTGGCACCGGAACAATAGGAAAGAGACACCAAATGAGCGATATCTTTGCCGACAGACTCAAGAAACTCGTAGCGGACCACAAGTCGCTGCTCACTCGCCCCAACGAAATCGACGCAACATGGTCCAACGGGGTGTTTGATCGTTATATGCACCCAATACTGACGGCCGCGCACGCGCCGCTGATCTGGCGATTTGATCTTGACCGCCAGACGAATCCGCACCTGCTTGAGCGAATCGGCGTCAACGCGGTGATGAATTCCGGCGCTATAGAGTTCGGCGGAAAGATATGCCTGGTCTGCCGCGTTGAAGGCTATGATCGCAAATCGTTCTTCGCGCTAGCTGAGAGTGATAATGGTATCGATGGTTTCCGATTGAGTGACTATCCCATAACAATGCCAGAAACCGCAAATCCGGACACCAACGTTTACGACATGCGTCTGACGCAGCATGAAGACGGCTGGATCTACGGGCTATTCTGCACCGAACGCAAAGACCCCATCGCACCTGCCGGCGATCAATCTGCCGCAATCGCAGCCTGCGGGATCGCCCGCACAAAGGACCTGGAAACCTGGGAGCGTCTGGCCGATCTGAAGTCCGATTCCGCGCAGCAACGCAACGTTGTACTGCATCCGGAATTCATTGACGGAAAGTACGCCCTCTACACCCGGCCGCAGGATAGCTTCATTGAAGCCGGCAGCGGCGGCGGTATCGGCTGGGCCCTGTGCGATAGCATGGACGGAGCCGTAATACACCAGGAAACCGTGATCGACCCGAAGGTATACCACACGATCACTGAAGCCAAAAACGGTGCGGGCGCTACACCGATCAAAACCGATAAGGGATGGCTGCACATTGCACATGGTGTCCGCATGTGCGCTGCCGGCCTGCGATACGTGCTCTACGCCCTCTTGTGCGACCTGGACGACCCTAGCAAGGTTATCCGCAGACCCGCCGGTTACATCATCGCGCCACGAGGCCCGGAGCGTGTGGGTGATGTGTCAAACGTGGTGTTCTGCAACGGAGTAGTGGCCCGCGACGATGGAAGCGTGTTCATCTATTACGCCTCGTCGGACACCAGAATGCACGTGGCGACCACCACTGTGGAAAAGCTCCTGGACTACGTGACCAACACGCCGGAAGATCCCCTTCGCTCAGCCGCATGCGTGGACCAGAGAAAACAGCTGATAAGCAGGAATCTGGAGCTAATCGAAGCATCAGATGACGCCCTGCTAAAGGATGCAAGATAGCCGAGCAAGAATCGGCGAATCGGCGTTTTTAGGGAGTCATTATTGCTGGTTGGTCTGTTCACGATGGCGTGCACGTGCGGCAGAACGTCTTTGATCGCGGAGGGGGACACGGCCGACTGCTACCGCAGCCGGACATGTCCCCGCAACATGCGGCAGATAACGCACGATCGCAAAAACAGGGACAGTCCCCAACGCCGGGACAGTCCCTGTTTTTGCTGCCTGTTCTTGCTGAGTCTTACTGCAACGGCTTGAGCACCAGTCCGGTTGCCACCTTCGGATAGAAGTACGTGCTCTTGTGCGGCATCGATGCGCCGGCGTCGGCGATATCGAATACCGACTTCAGCGGCGTGCCCTGCATTACTATCGCCATCTGCACGCTGCCATCGGCTACTGCGTCCAGAGCAATCTGCCCGTAAGCTGTGTAATCAACGTTAGTCGCATCGGTCTTCCAAGGCACCAGGGCCTTGTCGATCAGCAGCTTCTGCAGGATCGCCACATCCAGCTCGCGCCATGCTTCACACTCATCGGGTGCCGCCTCAAGCATCGCAGCCGGGTTGGTCAGCTTACCGATCCAGATATCCTTCGAACCTGCTGCCAAAAGAGCCATCGCCGTCGGACCGTAAGGCTTGAGGAACTCGTCAGCGTCGTCCAGATTCACACCTTCGCCGCTTATGCACTGCCACTCGAAATCATCGGCCGCGGCCATCAGCTTCTCGGGCGTAAAGTCATCTGAAAGACCAGTCACCATGCGATGCGTCGGCAGAACCAGCAGGCCAGGCGCATCGTCAGCAACCAGCACGAACATCACAAAGTTGGTCTCGTGATCGTTGTCTATGGTTCCCGCTTCCCGCAGTGCCTTGGCATGATTCATCGCCGTCGTGTAACGATGATGCCCGTCAGCGATATACGCCGGCACGTCGCGCAGCGTTTCCGCGATCTTCGCAACGGCTGCTGGATCGTCAATCGGCCAGAGTTCCTCGGTAACGCCGTTCAGGTCGCCCTTGATCGCCGGTGCTGCCTTCATTGCAGCTTCCAGCCCGGCCGCCACCTGCCCGTTGGGATCGTTATATAGCCCGAAAATCGGCGACAATTGCATCTGCGTACTCTCGGTGAGCTTCAGGCGGTCGGCCTTGGGACCGTCAAAAGTATGCTCGTGCGGGATAACATCTTCGCCAAGCGCCGTTGCGCGGATGCTGCAGATCATCGCAGTTCGCTTGTAACACTTGCCCGACCACTCGTATGTCTGCTGGTAGGCATAGATCGTAGACTTGTCGTCCTGGCAGATCACACCGTCTGCCTTCCACCCGGCCAAGGTGTCGGCCGATGCTTTGTAGACCTCGTCGGGACCGACGCCCTTTGGAGGAACGTGGGGAAGGTCCACCTTCACGATATTATGCTCGCTGCGGGCAAGAAGTTCGTCCTTGCCGGCCTGGTCGAGCACATCATACGGGGGAGCTATCAACGAACTCACATCGCCATCTTGCGGGCAGTACCGCCAGCCTCGAATACCTCTGATTTCCATTATGTTTCCTCTTCACAAAGACGTCTGAAGTTGTTTTCCACTAGCGCGTGACCATCAAGACTATATAGATTACCCACCCAGAGTCATCCTGCAAGCCAGAAATGCCCATACATGCCGATCAGTGCGCAGACGGGATCGAAAAAATGCTGTATTTTCCGGCTTGGATCGTAGATTATTGGGGTTGAAGCTGAGTATCACAGCAGGGAAACACAGGATGACATTGACTGCGGAAAAAGTGGCGTGGCTGGGTCTGGTGATAGACGCGGTGCTCGCGGTAGCCAAGATCGCCGGCGGAATCTTGTTCGCCAGCCAGGCTATCCTCGCAGACGGTGTACACAGCCTGTCTGACCTGTGTACGGACATAGCCGTGGTAGGCGGCATGCGTGTAAGCAACAAGCCCGCCGACCTTTCCCATCCCTACGGGCATCGCCGCGTTTCCACGCTTGTGGCTTTGTTCATCGGGCTGGTTCTCATCCTGGCGGCCGGCTTTATTGCCTACACCGCGATCAGTTCCCTGCGTGTCCCAAAGCGCCACGTACAATCACTTGTCCCGCTTCTGCTGGCGATCTGCACGATCCCGCTGAAGGAATTCCTCTACCGGATCACCGCTCACGTTGGAGCGCGAACTCGTGACGTATCGCTCACCGCCAATGCGTGGCATCATCGCAGCGACGCTTTCACGTCCATAGCTGCTGCCGCCGGTCTTGCGGGCATAGCGTTTGGCGGCGAGCAGTGGGCGTTTCTGGATCCGCTGACGGCCATGGTGCTGTCGGCGTTCCTGGTGGTGATGGCACTCAAAATAATACGGAAGGCTTCCGGCGAATTAATAGACTCTGCACCACCGGCCGAAGTGATCCACGCGATCAGCGAAGTGCTTCAGAATACCGAGGGCGTGCTCGGCTTCCACGCCCTCCGCGCCAGGCAGTCGGGCGGGCAGATAGAAACTGACGTCCACATAGAAGTAGTACCCGAGCTGACGGTAGCCCAGGGGCACCAGATCGCCGGAGCAGTGAAGCGCCGCGTTATGAAAGCTCAGCCGTACGTGGTGCAGGTGGTGGTACACGTGGAACCTGCCGCCAATGAGGCAGACTCACCGGGCGACTGAGCATAAGCCCGCAGAGGCATCTCCGACAATCTCACGCAAGATGCTCATATGTCGGCGCCAGCCCCATTTGTCATCAGCCCCAACCACGCCACTTCTCCTGCAGTCAATGTCATCATGTGCTTCCCGGGTATGAGGCCCTGCCCCACCACAGTAATCCACGATCCCAGCCAGATAAATACAGTATCCACAACATTGTCGTCTGATCGTGCCAACATTTTTTTTTGATGTAGTGTTCCCAAGGCCGCAAAAGATGTCTCTATGTGTGTGACAGCGCTGTGCATGAATAGGTTAAGATATCGAAGTTATGACTAAACAGGAAAGCGAATGGGTGCGGGCGAGTCGCGCTGGTGATGGCGATGCGTTCGGAAGGTTGGTAGACCAGTATTATGCTGCCGCGATGGCGGTAGCGTATGGTTGCATGGGCAATGAGCATGACGCGATGGACGCCGTACAGGAAGCGTTTGCCATGGCCTACTGCAAGCTGGGGCAATTGCGGGATGACTCGCGATTCGCCCCGTGGTTGAGAACGATTGTCCGCAACACAGCCAGGCGAATGGGATCGCAAAGCCGCGGGCGGCAGGAGTCCGCGTATGAATCGATGGAAACGTTCGGTGTCGGTATCCAAGGGAGAGACCAGGACCATGCCGATCTGCACGAAATCGTCGGACTCCTGCCGCAGAAGCTCCGTGAGCCTGTCATCCTCTATTACTTCCAGCATTGGTCATACAGCCGCATAGCGACGTTCGTGGGCATCCCCGTGAGCACCGTAAAGGGACGCCTGCATCGAGCAAGACAGCGGCTGCGAGGCCGTCTGGACCCGGCACAGGAGAAAGGAACGATCATGAAAGATACCGAAGCAAAAGAGAAGATACGCGAAGCCATACACAAGATTGCAACTATTGATATCCACGAAGAAATCCCCATGGAAGATGCACACAACGTCGTGATATTCGCGATGGTGGGCTCTGATATTCACTTGTGTCATACTGACGGGGATGCGGTGATTATTAATGGAACCAAGGCCGCGTTTGGGGAAGACCACGAGACAGCGTCGCAGCTCGCTGATGGAATGTCACTGCTGCATGATCATGTCCAGGACGCAGACGCCGTCGGGCCGCACGATGGGCAAGTCCTGGCGGGAACACGAGGCGACCACGGCAAGCTCTCTGCCATTACGAGAAGCACTCAAGAGGGATGGCAATCCGGAAAGGACGTGAGCGTGGCAGAGTCTTTCAGTGTCGGTCATGACCTCTACCCTGACATGGCCAAGCCTGATCCGCAAGTGGACGATCACATCAACTGCCGAATGGTTGACGCCCTGCGGATAAGCTTGGTGCGAGAGGAGATAGTCGATATCACGATGCCCGCAGAGTCGGTGGACGAGGATCTGGCCAGACTGATGCACATAAACTATGACGATGGCACGAGGGTTCACGGAGAAGCAGGGCGTATATCGATGACAGTCGCCATACCGCAAGGCCGCGGAGTAACCGTGATCTCACCGATGATGATGTCCAATGTCCATGCCGAAGATCTGAAGTGTGATCTAATATGCATCGGGGTGCTCAAATGTGTCGTGAAGGATGTAGACGGCGATGTAACAATCATCGGACGGGCACAGGATATCAGCAATATCAGTGGTCGATACGTTCAATGCTCTTATCTGATTTCTGGCGGCAGCCAGCATGAAGACGCTCACGCCAGGGGCAAACTCCCCGACGAGATACACAACCAGACTATTCGCGACGTCAAAGGAGGCGTGCACATAGACGGGTTTGACCTGTCGCTGGACTGCACAGGATTGCGGGGAGATGTGCGTATCCGCAACTGCTTCGGCAAGACGCGTTTCAACAGAATCAGCCATCAGGATGGTGATCGCGTTGAGCTCAAAACGCACTCAGGCGAGGTAGAGGTGTTCCTGCGTGAGGAATTGGTGGAGGAAGTGAGCGTTACCGCCACTTCGATGACAGGCTCAATACGCCGGCCGGGATTAAAGCCTCAGGTGAAGCTCAGAGAAGCCAACGATGGCTCGATAATACTCACGTCCACAATCATATCAGATCCCAGCATCAGAATCGAAACACCCGCCGACATCACAATCCAAAGCCACGACGGAGACATTCTGATCGACAAAACAAGCTGACGGGCGGGCGTCTGCTTTCAGCACAGTCCCATTAACGTCCCCCTCCTGCACCCGACCCACTCGGGTTGAGCAGGTGAAACAGCAAAGACGTGATCCGTCGCTGACTCCAAGTCCAGAAAGTCGGCTCACCAGCGGTCTCCTGGCCACAAGCGAAGCGAGTGGCGAATCACCTGCTCAACTGTTCAATCCGTTTCTCTGTGGTTCGTTTCTTCGCCGTTCGGGGTTTCTACTTTCGAAGCTGCCACAAGAATTGATGACAACTCACGTTATCTGCCGCCAGAGAAGCATCTCGCACACCCTGGAGGGAGCCAGCGGATTAGAAGGGTTGACGCTAACTGACATCGGTGATAAGATATATTCACGTTGGAGGACGTCTGGGGCTCACCCGTTTACACGATGTGTACTTGGACCAAGAATTTAAACCCACCCTGAACAGTAAAGTGAGGATTCCGTGAACAAACCCCGAATCAGTATCGGTGCACTCGTAGTGATGGCAGTATCGATCATCTGCTCTCCCACCGCATTTGCAGGACACGTGAACTTCCGTGGCATGGGGCTAAACAAACAGCTCCACTTGGCAGCGCCCCAGTATCTGGGCTACAACAGCCTACTATCAATAGGTCAGCTAAAGATCGAGTACGATGGCACGAAGTACGACGCATTCTGCGTGGATCTGGGACACAATGCCGGTGGTGGCAAAATGAGTGAACGGACCGTCGGTTCCAGCGGGATAAACAATGCCCGTGAAGTGGCCTTCCTCGTTGAACACTTCGCACAAACCGTTGGCCGCAGCGCAACAAGAGCCGCAGCACTGCAGGCCGCAATATGGGAGGTCATCTACGAAACCGCAGCCACCTGGGATGTAACCTGGTACAATGGCAATACTGGTTTCGGAATGTGGGGAAACCAGAGGGTTGCCTCAAAGGCCAATCACATGCTGAATTACGTTAAGACCAACATGCCGGACGACTATGCTCCCGGCAATAGCATCATCGTGCTGAGCGATGCCGGCACAAACTGTGGGATACGCCAGTCACTCATCATAGAAGGCCCCGTCGTAACTCCCGAACCGGCCACGATGACACTGCTGGCCTTGGGAAGCCTCAGCATGCTGAGGCGACGCCGCAGCCGCACAGCCTGATCATTCCGTTCGTCAATAGCAACTGCAACAACAGGACATCGCGGGTCGACCTCCGCAGAGTCGGGCTTGTCAAGAGTCCCGGGCTGCTTAGGTCGCCGAGCGATGTCCTGTCCTTCTGCCCACCCCACCCACGATGCATATTCACAGCGGCTGCGAATCAATGCTGGACAATGGTTGTACTCGCTCGTCCGTGATCACCATTTCATTTCCGATGTGCACCTGATACATCCTGGATTCTTACGCGAACGCCATCAACTCCATTCTTGCCTGCGTAGCCAGGCTTGGCAATGGTTGCACACAGTGTGCCATCCTTGCTGAATACGGCCCACTGCACACAGGCGTCACGTGCCCTGTAATCACATCTACACTCGCGTATAATTTATTAGACGGGCGAAATAAAAAGCCTTGCAAATGTTGGCGAACGTGATAGCATCCGCCAAGAGTCCAACGATGCTCGCGGATTGAAGTTTCCCAGTAGGAAATGCGGGACGAAGAGACGGGCTCTGGGTGATACGCAATCCGTATACTGAATAGTGCTGACACATACAAACGAGGCCGACAAATGACCAACGAGACACGCAACGAGACACGCAACGAGACAATCCGAACCGCAAGTGGTATCAGCCCCATCGAAGCCGGGTTTGGCTTGGTACACGCAGACACAATCGTCGCAACTACCGATGACGTGCTCACTGCAGCCGCCGAGGGCGCCAGTATCTCGCTCACGGTCAACGGGGCAACCACCAGCGGACCGGTGGCCGATCTCGGCTTGCCTGCCGGCATGTATGATGGTCAGCTCGTAATCACGTTCGCAGATGGTGAGACTGCCTGCAAGGACGTCCCTGTAATCCTCGCTGTCCCGGCCTGCATCGTCCGGCAGTTCGGTGCGCGTTACGGATCGCTGACCTATCCGCTGGGCGTCATCACCGGCCCTGATCGTCAGACAGTCGAGTGGGACTCCCTCTGGAAAACCAACGAAGTAGCCGACATCGTGGTAGACTTCGACGGCCCGCACAAATTCGTCCTGTGGCGTGGCATGTCGTTCGCGCCGTCGTGGGCGCAGAATAACGTGATGACGTCCAACTTCTTCGCCGAGACAGTCGAGCCCGGCGTTTTCCGCGATTGCTGCGAAATGATGAGCGATCGCGAATGTCGCTACATCCACGCACGCGTCATCCACAGCAGCCCCGCACGCGCAGTCATCCACTGGCGTCAGCCGCTGGCCGACAGCGACTACAACATCTGCCGCGACCAGTGGGTGGATGAGATGCTCTACGTCTACCCCGACGGAGTCGTCTGCCGCAATGTGACGGTCTATCTCGATCCCGAAGACGAAGCGGTCTGGCACATCTGCCCCGAAACAGGCCGGCGTATCCCGGTCAGCATGATGCAGGGCCTGCCCGGCAAACGGACGTTCAATGATATGGAGTTCATCACCGTGAATGCCCCGGGCGCCACCTCGGACGATCACACTCCGCTTGATGCACTGACAATGATGGACACGGCCGACTTCTCACGAACATACACGTGGCCGACGCCGCCCAACTACGGCGCCGAGCCGCTGGAGCAACTCGACGATTACATCTACCGCATGAACTACCGCGATCGCTCGGATGTATTCCTGGCGTCGCCCGCCGAAGGCATGCGAATGCGTCTGCAGGCCAACCACGGCATGCGTTACAACCAGACCGATGATGTAACCAAAGATGAATGGGTTGCGGTTCCCGATCTGCCGAGCAACTTTGCCGACCACATCCACTGGCCCGTCACCCGCGGCTACCCCACCACCCCACTGACCGACCCTGCAATGTTCGAGGGCCCGACACACTCCTTCCTCGGCTACGCCAATAACGCACCTGTTGATGTGCAGGAAAACGGGGCCGTCACATGGTGCTGGCTGAGCGGTTTGGCGCCCGAAGGTGATGAGCAGGACCAGAAACTCAGGCAGAAGGTGAGAGCTTGGACAAAGCCCGCTGAAATCCGGGGTGCAACCTACAATCACCGCCAGCGAGCCTACGAAGTGGACGCAGCCAGTAGCGAACTCCAGGTAACTGCGGCCGCCGACATCCCCAACGCGACATTCATCATCAAGGGTATCGCCGCCGAGCAACCGACTATCTCAATCAACGGTCAGCCGCTGCCCGCCGAACAATACGCCACCGGAATCGAACGCACACTGGATAGCGTTAAAACCATCATCACGCTACGAACCCCAATCCCCGCAAGCGCCACGATCACCCTTTCCTGACGTCAGCTCGAACACTGTTTGACAGTCACTGAAAACGTAACAGCAGCATCGAAATATCCCGATTAGAGTATTGCGGGTATGGGCTTGCCATGTTACAGTCAAACATGAAAAGGGTATTGTTCGTTCCTGACCGCATGCGACAAGCTACTTTCAGGCATGGGCGTACGCCGTACAGGAACACCAAGCTACGCCCGGGGAGAATCGCTCAGGTTTTCTTTCTCGCCAGGCAATGAAAGGAGACGCCTATGTTCCGTTTTTCGATGCACCATGTAAGGATGGTCTGCGCGCTATTGGCTCTCGGGCTTGGAGGTCACTGCCTGGCCGAAGAGAACGTCGATTCGTTCGACTGGCGAGATGTCAATGGCAAGAACTACATGACGCTCGCCAAGCCGCAAGGGAATCTCGAATGCAGGCAATTTGCAGGCATTGCAGTTATCGAAGCCAAAATCAAGATATTGACCGAGCAACCTGATTGGGAGATCGATCTGTCAGAGTGGCATATCGTCAATTTGGCCCGGTATACCAGCGGCATGGCCTTGTGCAAGAACACAGGCATTCTCTCCGAGGCCGACATGCCTTATGGTGTGCTGCCAATTGGCTGGCCGAGCGGATGGCAAGACCGCACCTACCGGATCACGGACTACGTACATATCATGATCAATGACGAAAACTCGCCTCAGGTTCGGGAAGACATCCAGTCTATGCTCAGGACATACGGGCCGCTGTACACTGAGAACTACCATGGCAATACGCTGGTCGGCTACGATGACACCCGCCAAGTATGGATATTCAAGGAAACCGGCGGTACAAGCTATGGTGACAATGGCTATGTCGATTATGCGTACGGCTACATGAGCGGACGATTCATCGAGGCTATCACTGGCGACGTATACTACGGGGACCTGAAGTTAGTCGCAGGGGTACCCGAGCCTGCAACCATGAGCATGATCGCGGCGGGAATGCTGGTCATGGTTCGACGCCGACGAAAGTAGACGTCTATCCCAATACGATTGAAACACGGGCCGAGTGGCATATCATTATGCCGGCGAAGAAATGACCGCCCGCGCTGAGTTGAACTAGAAACTGTAATGAGGGGTCGCGACTGACGCGGCCCCTCGCTGTGCGCGGTGCGATTGTCAATTATAAGTCTCGCAGCAATGCGGCACACACATGGGCAAGCCGCCGCGTCAGAGCGTCACATATCCTCGGCAACCTGCACAATCAGCACATCCTGCAATGCGAGCACGGAGTAGCAGGTGGCGAGCACCTTGTTGCCTTCGTTCCAGCGAGATGCACCCTCGTTCACCCATGAACCATCCTTGCCAACACGTTTAGCCAGCTGGTCGACCAATTCATTACGCCAATTGTGCTTCTTGCCCTGCGTGTCGGCGATCTCCACCTGCCCCCAGACGCGGAGCGCCTTGGCGAATACGTAGTAGTAATAGTACACGCCCTGCTGGCTTCGCTTTTTCGGCATATTCGGGTTGGAGTCAAGCCGCCAGTGACGCCGAATCCAGTTCATCGCGGCCGCCACTCGGGGATCATCCTTGTCCAGGCCTGCATAGAGCATGCTCTTGAATCCGACGTATGTCATCGTCCCATAGCTTCTCAGCCCACGGGCGCCCACGCCCTTGCCTGCCTTGGATTCTCCGTGTGCATACACAAATCCGCCATCGTTCGGGCCGGAAGCTACGAATGCGGAACTTGCCGACTCCTTGCGATTCTGCAGGCGAGTGACGAACGCGACCGCACGCTTCATGTCCGGGTCATCGGCCTTCACGCCGGCGTCGTGCATCGCCTCCATCCACATGCCCTGATTGGACAAGTCCGGCCGGCCGTGCTTACCGTAGCTCACTCCGCCTTCAAACTTATGCCCCTTCTTGATCTTCTCGCCCTTTGGCGTCTCGCTGCCGGAGCGAATCTGCTCACCGCGGAGGAACTTCACGGCCTTGGCGATAACATCTTTGTATCGCTCGTCACCGACACTGCTCAGGGCCATGATCGATATCGACGTGGTGTAGTTCGCCAGCCCCATGCGAGGATCATAGAATCCGCCGTCTGCCTGCTGATACTTCAGAAGCACTTTCAGCGCGGCAGCCACTTCCTTGCTATCGATATTGTAATCGGGATGCTGCAACAGGGCCTTGAGAACCATCGCGGTAATAGCTGGCTTGTTGGCACCGTGGCCGAGGCTCCATCCCCCATCGCTTTCCTTCTGCGACATCAGGAACTTCACGCCTTCTGACATCAGCTTGCGTGCCGATGCCCTATGGGAATCATCCATCACTTGGACAGGCTTCTTGTCGGAAAAAGCTGAAGCCGGTGCGGCATTCACGCCCCCCGCCGATATCAACACCAATCCCCCAACGAAAGTCACCAGCAACAATGCTGCAATTCTTCTGTGTCTCATGATTTCTCCCTGTATTCGCCAGCCGCTCATGAAATACGACGGCCGGTTGCTATGCATCCTGCTCAAGCAATATTTTCGACGCGGCCAGAACATTGGCGGCGTCAAACTCGGCTTTCAGATCATCCGGTTTGGGCGCAAACTTCGAATTCGCCACGCGAATCGTCCTACACCCTGCATTCCGCCCTGCGCCGATGTCCGAGTTCCTGTCGCCTATCATCCAACTTTGTTTCAAGTCGATATCCAGATCACCGGCGGCCTGGATGAGCATACCGGGCATTGGCTTGCGTGTGTCGCAGGCGATTGCATACTCCGGAACAACGCCATCTGGATGGAACGGGCAATAGTAAATCGCATCTATCGGAGCGCCCCGTTCGGCAAGTTGCTTCTTCAATTCCGCGTGGACTTCAGCCAGCGTCTCTTCGGTAAGGTGTCCCTTGGCGATACCTGCCTGGTTCGTGATTACGATCACAAGATATCCCGCACCACGAAACGCCTTGATCGCCTCATCAACGCCATCCAGCAGCACGATACCGCCGGGGTCCGCGAGGTAGCCCGGATCATCGGTTATGGTATCATCGCGATCTAGAAAAACGGCTTTGTTCATCGCACCAGTATCCTGCATTCCCCGCCGCATGCTACGGTTGTTTGTCGCGAAGCACGTCCAAAAACGTCAATCCCTGTCGTGAGTCTCGACTATCCTGTTAATAATATTGGTGGTACTGAAACCCTCGACAAGATCCAGCGTTTCCACTACTCCGCCGTAACTTTCCACGATATCACGCTCGACGACCACATCCGTCGTGCCGCCCTTAAAGAACATGCTGGGTTTGAGCAGTTCAATCAATTCCCGTGAGGTATCTTCTTCGAAGATGGTGACCATATCGACCCATTCCAGGGCGGCCAGCATTTCAGCTCGTTCTGTCTGCGGAATTATCGGCCTGGTCGGGCCTTTCAAACGCCTGATACTCTCATCGGAGTTTATGCCCACTACCAGGCACGAGCCTCTCTCACGTGCCTGCTGCAGGATTCGCACATGACCGACGTGCAGCATGTCAAAACACCCATTAGTGAAGACAACCGTCTCGCCGGCGGCTTTGCGTTTGGCTACTTCTTCCGCCAGTTGCGGCCGGTCCATCACCTTGCTGCTTCGCAGTCCGACCATGTGGCGGATCTCATCGAGCATCTCGCAGCGTTTCACCGGAACCATGCCCTGACGTCCCACTTGGATGCCACCGGCGATATTGGCAAGCTGCACGGCCTGCTCCATCTCGCAGCCTTCGCTCAGCGCGATGGCCAGCATCGCCAGCACCTGGTCACCGGCGCCCGTGATGTCATATACATTCCTGGCTTTGGCAGCAATGCGTTTACCCTGCTCATTCTTTCGGCAGAGATACATGCCTTCTTTGTCCAGCGTGATGATTACAGCATCGGCCTGGGTGGTGAGCAGTATCTGCGCTGCGGCCCGCTGTAGCGAGTCATCGTCAACGATCTCAATACCGCTGGCAAATGACGCCTCGTAGCGATTGGGCGTGAGCAGTGTCGCGCCGCGATAACGGCGGTAGTCTTCAATGAGGGCGGGATCCACGACAACCATACACCCGGCTTTGCGAGCATCGGCGATGAGTTCCGGCGTGTAGGCATTAGTCAAAATGCCCTTGTTGTAATCCTCGATGGCGAGCACCTTGCAGTCGTGCAGTTCGCACCGGGCCGCAGCCCTTATGGTGGACTGGATGCGATCATCTACGGGATCGGTGACTTCCTCGTCAACGCGCAGCATCTGCTGCGGGTGCCTGTGCTGGGCAAGACCCACATAGCGGGTCTTCACCGCGGTAGGACGCTCGCCAAGTCTCACGATTCGCGAGGTATCCGCCCCTGAACCTGTCAGCAGACGAATAAGCTCGTCACCGTTCTTGTCGTTACCGACGATGCCCACACACGACACCTTGGCCCCAAGCGCGGTAACCGCCTCGGCTACGTTGCCCGCACCGCCCGTGAGCGTTTTGCGTTCGGCGACTTTGAGCACGGGAACGGGCGCTTCCTGGCTGAGTCTTTCGACACTTCCATACACCCATCTATCGAGTATAAAATCGCCGATAAGCACCACACGCGGCGAACCGAAATTCTCTATCACACTTGCAAGTCTATCCATGGTAATTTCTACAGTGGCGAATCTGTTGGGTTAGTAATCTTCATAGGTGCTTGCCTGCCCGCTGCTGCGGCCAGGTTGCCATTGAACAATATTCCGAAAGCAGAGCAGTAGACAATTTTATGCACGCCCTGTGACGCACGCAATCCTATGATGCCACCGAAACCCTGCGCAACTGGGCAAGCAGGCTTTCGGTGCCTTCTGTCAGTTCCATCTCTACAACCACCTGCCACACAGGCAGCGAGAAATGCTCTCGTTCAAGCTTCACCATATCCTTGGCAGTCGTCAGCAATACATCTGCGCCCGCATCCACAGCCGCGTCGCAAATTCGCCTGCACGTACCCGCATCGTACCTTGCATGATCGTCAAACACACGGCTGCCTACAAGCGATATATCGAGGTTCTCAGCCGTCGCAAAAAACGCATCCGGGTTGCCCAGACCACAAAACGCGTAGGCCTTCTGCCCAGCAAGGGCCGCCAGTAATCTCCGATCACCATCTCCATCCACCAGTTTAACCGGCTTATGCGTTGCGATGCATATCTCCGCCCCGGGCGCAATATCTGCGATTTTCCGGCGCAGGCTGCGAAGATCATCAGGCGTTATGCAATCACTGCGGGTTATTACCACTGCTCCCGCATCCGCCAGCGCCGCGGCGGGCTCGCGAAGCAGACCTCTCGGCAGGCACCAGCCGTAACCCAGCGGGTTCATCGCATCCACGAGAACGATATCCAGATCGCGTTTGAGCCTCATGTGCTGGTATCCGTCGTCCATCACCACCACATCGGCTCCCCCGTTGGCGGCATCGGCTGTGCCTGCCACCCGATCCGGGTTCACCACAACTTCCACGCGGCATAATTCGCGGAGCATCTCTGCTTCGTCGCTCCGGCCGGCGTGGGCTTTGTACCCGCGAGTTAGAATGGCCGGACGTTTGCCGAGCTCTTTCAGCTTCGCCACCACCCAGGCAACCATCGGGGTCTTGCCCGTGCCGCCCGTAGTGATATTGCCGACACACACCACGGGCACTCCGCCCGCGTAGCTCTGCAAGAGCCCGCGACGATACGCACGCCGGCGCAATCCCATCGCGGCTGCGTATGGGCAGGAAAGCACGCTCAAGCCGGCCCTGGCGAGCGTCGCGCCCGGGCCGCGAGCCTTCCCACTCATTATTCTGATAATTCTTTGCTCAGACATCAGCCAACATATTACTCCGCCCAAAGCGCAAACGAAAGCCCGAGAAGACGCACGCCTCCTCGGGCTTATAATCTAACTCTATTAATGCCAACTAGATAGCATTAATGATAGCGTCAGCCATTTCCTGCGTTCCCACTGCCGTCGGGTCGTCGCGGTTGGGCTTCATGTCATAGGTAACGTCCTTGCCTTCGGCGATTACCGCCGAGACAGCCCGCTCAAGATTGTCGGCAGCTTCGCGTTCGCCCATGTGACGAAGCATCAGATTGCCCGACAGGATCAGAGCTGTCGGGTTAACCTTGTTCAGGCCCTTGTACTTGGGAGCTGAACCGTGGGTGGCTTCGAAGACGGCCGTGTGCTCACCGATGTTGGCACCAGGAGCAACACCCAAACCGCCAACCAGCCCCGCACACAGGTCAGACAGGATATCGCCGTAGAGGTTAGGCATCACCATGACGTCATAAAGCTCGGGCTTCTGCACGAGCTGCATGCACATGTTATCTACCAGACGTTCTTCGTATTCGATGTCCGTGTATTCCTTGGCCACTTCCTCAGCCACGTGTTTCCACAGACCATCGGTGAACTTCATGATGTTGGCCTTGTGAACGCCAGTGACCTTCCTTCTGCCGTTTTCGCGGGCATACTTGAACGCGTAGTGGAAGATACGTGCGACGTTTTCAACACTGAAAGGCTTGATCGAAACGCCGGTGGTGGTCAGTCCGGTCTTGATCTTCTTGTCGGTCGACAGGCGGTTGATGAACTCGATAAGCTCGGCGGTTTCGGGCTTGTTCTTTTCGAACTCGACGCCGGCGTACAGGTCTTCGCAATTCTCGCGAACCACTACCAGATCGATATCCTTGTATTTGCTGCGGACGCCTTTATAGCTCTTGCAGGGTCGCAGGCATGCGAAAAGGTCCAGCTCCTGACGCAGTTGAACATTAACGCTGCGGAAGCCGGTTCCGATCGGCGTGGTGATCGGCGCTTTGAGGGTTACATCCGTGTTGCGGACCGATTCGATGGTCTCTTCGGGCATTGGCGTGCCCGCTTCTTCCATGATATCTACGCCTGCCTGGCAGATATGCCATTCGATATCGCCAGCGCCTTCGGTCTTCGCAAGTGCAGCGTCCAGGCAACGTTGTGTAGCATTAGCCAACTCCGGGCCAACGCCATCACCCATAATCAGTGTAGCGGTATGTTTAGCCATCTTGGGGGGAATCCTTTCAATTTCGCGTCATTTCGCCTCTTCTCGGCGTTCTTTCGCGTTTTTTGGCATCTTGGTGTGTAAATTACAGAAAAACGAATGGAGATTGTACCAGAGGCCCATCCAACATTCAATAAGCCACAAAATGCCATGCAGGGCTTACGCATCTAAATGTTCCTGCCGTTGTAATTGCCGTTCGGGCCGAGCTTGTCGCGACGAAGCCGCAGGCGAAGACGGAAGGTCCGACCTGTCCGCCGTAGCTCGCAGAGCGAAGGAGGATGGGCAGTAAGCCGGGGTGTGACCGACCAGCGGAAGGGAACCCCCGGAAACAGGCCCAAAGAGGCCCTGAACCCCGATAGGGGCCTGCCCGCCGGATAGGCGGGTGGCCAGAGATGTTTTTGCTGCGGCCTTGACCGGATATTGGCGACTTGTGACAAATATTTATATCGATTCGCAGCCCAACATCTCCCCCCGCCCCTTCGGGGCGGGAAGGCTAGTGTGACGATATCGCGGGGGCGGCCCCCCAACGTAAGTCGCGGGGGCAACCCCCCCCACTCACCCATCGGACCTTCGGCCCGAACAGCAACGGCAGTAGCGGACGTTGGGCGTGATGTACTTCAGACGTACTCGATGAAACTGGTCACGATGATGTACCCAATGAACGCGAAGACGATGAACGCGACAACACCAACGCCTACCTGAGCTACGTTCTGCAAAGGTGACGGAGGTTGCGCTGGCTCTTCATCTTCATCCACAAGCACCGGCCGGCCCGCACCGCCGGATTGCCCCGGCGCCCCATCCGGATCAGTAACCAGGCGTTTGCCGGTAAGTGTGTTGAAACCACATGCCATGCATATCACCGCTCCGTCACACAGGGGCGATCCGCATCCCCCACATGCATTTGCTCCACTGTCACCATCCATCGGCAACAGGTCTCGCATGCCGTCAGACATAGCGGACGCCACTTGCGGAATTGGGATTTCCATTAGTGCCCCGCAAGAGCACTTGCCCTTCTTTCCGCCTTGATCGTCCGGTACTGTGAAATTCTTGCCACATTGCGGACAACTGAACTGGATAGGCATTTGCATGTCCTTTCAAGCCGCGCTGGCACAAAATCGCATCCTGATCTGCGTCACATGCCATCGCAGCCGGGCGTAACCCATTATCGCCTTGCTGCCACCGTAACATTCACATAACCGTAACCAACATTCCCATACTCGTCCGTAACGCGAACGATCACACAGTGAGCCCCGGGGTCGATATCCTTCAGGACCGTGCGGAACTTCTCTGACTTGGAATCAAGTATACCGTCGGCGGCTGCGAGGGTGAACCATTTGGCGTGGCTGTCAATCGCGGCCGCTATGGACGTAATGCGACTGGTTGCATCCTTGGCAGTTCCGTTGAGCTTGAGCGAATGTCCGTCGACAGTAATCGCGATATCCGAGATAACCGGAACCGTGTTATCCACCACAATCACCTCGGAGATTCGTTCATGGGTCAGCGCCAATGCTTCCGGATTCGACGGGGAATCGCTGGCAACCACACGCAGTTCGTATCTGCCCTCGGCAACGGTGCGGGTGTCCCACATATACTTGGGCGTGGTGAGTTTGTCAGTAATCATAATCCAGCTCTTGCCGCGGATATTGCGGTAGAAGATGCTGTATTTCATCTTGTCGCCGTTAGCATCGCGGGCAGATATGCCTACCGTCCGCATGAACTTGCCCCCAGATGCCCCAGCCTTTCCGCCGGATGCGGATGCCTTCACCATGATCGCCGACACTACCGGTGGGAGGTTCGCCATCTGGTACATTCCACTGACACTGGAAACGCCGGCCGACTTCCTGCCTGCCGACGCAAAAGTCAGTCTATACTGGATAAACCGCCCGTTTGGGCTCATGATTCGCATGAAATCATCAGCGACCGGTTGCTCGCGTGACCACTGGCCCCAGGTGCCATCCTCTGCCTTGGCAACATTGCCGGTTCGCGTGGCGATCTTCACGGTTTTACCGTTTCTTGCCGTCGCTTCGATCCGCATCGTGCCCCAGCTCACGCGTTGTTTTGCGTCGAACTCCTTGGACACATACGTACCCTTGGATGCATAGGTATCCTTGATAACTCCCACCGACCCGCGATTGGCGGTCGCGAATATCAGCTCGCCATCGGATGCGACAATCGACGTAATCTGGCCGGCGTCGGTGTCTATCAGTTCGCTCGAAATCTCGCCGTCAAGAGTAACACTGTAAACCTTTCCGCCATTGCCCGTACCCAGCACAAGCTTGCCACGATAGATTCGCATCGCCAATATCAGCACAGGCTTGCGGAAGACCGTCTGCACCAGGCCATCAGCACGAATGAAGTAAACCGCGTTGCCCTTCTTGTTCGGTACACTCGGACCAGCCATCGAACCGCCCATCATGGCCGCCATTGCACCCGAAGGCATGGTCATTGGCCCGCCCATTCCAAACTTGGGACCGGACTTTGCCCCGCCCGCAGGCGTCGCTGGCTTCTTGGACGCGTTTGCCGGTTGGGTTGTGGCGGCAACAGATGCTGCTTCACTTTGCTCTTCTAAAACCTTCAGAACGTCATCCTTAGTAAGCTGGGAGATTGGGGACCGGCCATGGCTCTTCTTGACGGTCTTCTGAGCTTCGTCCGGCTTAGCCTTGGTGGTTTGTTCCTTGGTAGCCGACGTTTTCAGTTTCAGAGTCTTCCTCACCACTGCATCCAGATCCAGATCAGCGGCAGGAGCTGTTGTAGGCTGCTTCTGGTCGGGCTTGTCTGTCTTGGGCGCAACAGGGCTATTGCCCGATTTGCCCGCGGGCTTGCCATTGCGGGGCACACCATTGGGCTTGTGAGCACCGGTCGGGCTGGCTTTGGCGGCATCGGAGGTGGCTACATACAGACCGCCGCCGAATGGGATAATCGCGGAGATTTCCTTCTCGTCGGCATCCAGCAACACCCTGCTGAGCTTCTTTTTCGTCTCGATCTCGATAACCAGGCCGGTCTGATCGCTACCGGCATAGATAAGACTGCCAGGCCCCTTGGACAGGCAGAGAATATTCTTGGCGAGCTTTCCGGCGTTGTAGATCACCTCGGCCTGTCCCTTGGCGTCGATGGCATTTATGGCAAAAACCTTGCCTTGCGGGCCTGTGGCGGCAAACAGCGTACCGTCCTTCCCTGGCAGAATATCCCACACATACTTCACGCTATCATCGGACCAGATCTTCGTGGTCTTGCCCTTTGCGTCTATTCGCCAGATACCGCAATCCTTTCCGCCCGAAGCGGCCAGCAGTCCCTTGTCATCGGCAATAAGCGAGGTAATCATGGTTCCGGGGAGCTTGGCAAACTCGCGAGGCTGACAATCGTCAAGTACGTACACCACGGGTTTGTCGCCCGCTCCGGCGTATATCTTGCCCTTGTATCGCACCACCTTGGAGATCACGACAGGCGAATCTTCGCTCTTGAGCAGAAGCTTGAACTCACGAGCGAGCGTAACCTCGCCTCGCGAATTGACTGCGGTCTTCTCGAATTTGCCGCCGGTGAAGTCGGCTTCGGTGCGATGGGTCCACGAACCGGGCACAACGGCAATAGCGGGCGATGCAACCAATATGGCAATCAGAACCAGAACACGTTTCATTCGCTTTATCCTTTAATGACTGGAAGTCAGGTACGTTTTGTTAATCAACACACACCGATCACTGCCCCCCGCCAACAGGCGTCTGGCTGCGGCGCAGGACAACCTTGAAGCCGGCTGTCGCCGATCCGCTGAGAACATACGGGCTCTTGATCTCCTGCACGAGCGAGCGTTTGAATTTCGATGCATCGATGAGCTTAGCCTGATTGATAATCGCCGCGCGACTTGCCGGCAGATCGGGCAGTTCCTGTTTCGCCAGCGTCATCCCGCCACCGGCAGGCAGCGACATGTGCATGTACAGCCGATTAGCCCGCCCCTTCACCATTTCCCGCAGCGACTGCAGCAACTCAGCGGGCGTCTTGGGATCGAACCGGTGAGGATTCTCACGAACGGTCGTCATTATCATAGATCGCCAGTCGAATGCGTTCAGCGTATACGCACCTTCCGGCAGGTCGCCCGGCAGCTTGAACTGCACATCCATCGTTGTACGTTTCTTACGGTAATGCCTCAGCGTGAGCTTGCCTGTCACCGTCTGGCCGGGGCAATATGTGTCGCCGTCCAGCCGAAAATCAACAAAGCTGGCTGAAATGTCGCCCTTACGAAGCTTGAGCTTGACATTCACGCCCTTGATGTCGGCCGGCGGGCCCAGCGGGTTATCCAACATCGACGCCACAACGCGGACAGTATCCGACACTGCCCAGGCAACATCATTACCGCTGGATATATTCGATGCCTTGAACGTGCCTAGCTTGCCCAAGTCTATCGAAACCTCATGCTCAACATTGTGCTCGGGCGGGAGCGAACGCCACCCCCACGCCCCGTCCATTATCAGATACATCGTCAATGACGGCGTAAGCCAGCGATGCCTGCAAAGACGATAGTTGAATTCCTGCTTGTGCCCCTCGTCTACCCAATCGACCGAAACCTTCATGGGAATTGTCGGCGCGGTGCGGCCGACCTTGCCTATCACCGCGACGGCCTCATCATGCACCAGTGCGCCATCGGCTTTGGTGCCGGCTGCCATCTTGAAGCTGCCAACAATGCCCGATATCACCGTGTGCACGTATGCGGGCGATATCGGCAGGTTCACGTCGCCTTCGGTGAACATACCGTGGCCGAACGCCAGCACAGTGTCATCCACAACTTCAGTCACAGTCCCCACGCCAGCCCAATCGGCATCACCGCTCACTATCACAACGCTGATCGCCGACCCCGGTGCATACTTGCCCGGTTTGGCGATTGCAGCCGTGCCCGATCCGCCAGCCTGCACAGCCAGCATGCCGAGTTTCTTCATGTCGGCCTGGACTCGTTCAAACGTCCTGCCCTGCATGCCTGACACCATCAGCGGAGTGCTCAGCGGTTTGATGCTGCCGAGTTTGTCGCTGCTTGTGCGGGCGAAGGAGTTCGTGCAGATCGCGGCGTAGTCTTTCTTGGCGGGATTGAGGAAAGTCTTCAGGAACTCGCGGCGCGACCATCGCGAGTGGGTTCCATTACCATTAACCGTCCTGGCAGAGCCACCGGCTGCAATTTGGACCGCCATCTTCGCCTTGGGTTTTATGAGATCGCTCGTGGCTAACATCTGGGTTATCGGCTGAATTCCGCAGATCGGATCGTTCTGAGCGAACCACCCGTATGCGACCGCGCCAATCATCTTGGTCTTGCCGTCGGCAGGATCGGTGACATACACCGGCGATCCACTCATACCCGAGATAACCATCGACTTTTCCAGCTTAAGCCCGCTGAGGCGAGCGAGAATCACGTCCTGATGCGGGCCGTATTTGTACATGACAGAGATAATCTCAACCCCGAAACGAACAGGCGTTGTGCCCGCCATGACGGTGAGCCCGTAACCCTTCATGCCACGTTTAAGCTTGGTATGATGCAAATAACGGTCCGACTGCTCCACATAACGTCTGGCAGCGTCCAGCCGGTTATCGCCCACGGTGCGTTTGGCGGTCTCTATCGTTTTTGCAGGCCCCGATGCCACCGGCGCACCGGAGGCAACCGATGCGGCCGCAAGCAAAACCAACCCCAAAACAACATATGACGATCTATTCATACACTTCTCCAATAATCGCTCAATCGTGCGAATACATAATATTATCGTAAGCCAAAACAAGCAAGAGATGGATAAAGGGGAACAGTGTGCGACCGCGACAGATTTTGCGGTAGATAACGCACGCCGCGAAAGATAGCATAAGCGTATACCGCGAAAACGGGGACAGTCCCAGAATCGGGACAGCCCCCGCTTTCGCTACCATTTTCGCTAAGACAATAGATAACCGGACCCATCCACGCGAGAAAACAATGCCCAATACGAGCAATGAAACCCGTCTCATCTGCCCGCTGACCTCGCCCGACATCCATAAGATGCGGACTGACATGCAGCAAGCTGCCGACATGGGGGCCGACACCATCGAGCTGCGTATCGATCTCCTGTCGCCGATGCCCAGCGAAGATGACGTTCGCTGGCTGGTCGCAGATGCCCCCGCCGACATCATCCTCACGTGCAGGGCTCAGCGGGAAGGCGGCAATTTCACCGGTGATGAAGCCGAGCGGCTTGCGTTACTGTCTGCAGGAGCATCCGCCGGCGCAGCCTTTGTCGACACGGAAATGGATGTCCCGCCTGCAGACCGCCCGGCTGCGACGATTATCGAAAGTCATCACAACTTCCAGCAGTGCCCGGACGATCTGGACGAACTGGTCGCCAGGCAAGACGCAGGCACTGCCGACATATGCAAAGTAGCCTTCAAGGCCGCGGGCCCACAGGACGCATTCAGGGCTTTCGACGTAATACGCGCATCCCGCAAGCCAACGCTGGCACTCGCAATGGGCGAACCCGGCCTCGCCAGCCGAATTCTTGCACGCAAGTTCGCCGCGTTTGGAACCTTCGCAGCTCTCGAAAGCGGCGCCGAGTCCGCACCCGGCCAGCCCACGCTGAATGACATGCTCCAGCTCTACCGCTGGAATAGCGTAAGCGAGACGACCAACCTGTTCGGCGTTATCGGATGCCCCGTGGGACACTCGATGAGCCCCGCCATCCATAACGCAGCCTTCGACGCAGCCGGATACGACGGCGTATACGTGCCCCTGCGGATAGAGCCCGGCGCGGATGACTTCAACAGGTTCATGGATGAAATGCTCGCCCGCCCGTGGCTGGACTGGCGCGGGCTGAGCGTGACTATTCCACACAAAGAGAACGCACTGGCATATGTGGGGGCCGAGAATTGCGACCCGCTGGCGGTGCAAATCGGAGCGGTGAACACGATAACCGTGGGCGCCGATGGCTCGCTTCGCGGTGACAATACAGATTATGCCGGCGCGACCGACGCACTGTGCAACGCGATGGGTATTCAGCGCAGGGAACTTGCCGGCCGGACCGTCGCTATCCTGGGCGCGGGCGGAGCAGCCAGGGCGCTGGCGGCGTCCCTGACGCACTACAAGGCCCATACAACTGTCTATAATCGCACTCTTTCCCGGGCAGAGGCGTTGGCCGATGAATTCGGCATCACCGCAGAAAGCATCGAACAGGCCGACAATCTTGACGCCGAGATCGTAATAAACTGCACTCCGCTAGGAATGCACCCCAAGACAGATGCATCGCCGCTGAGCAGAATTCCCGACTCGGTGAAGGTGGTCTTTGATACCATCTACAACCCATTGCAGACGAAACTGCTGAAAATGGCGTGCGATTCGGGCATTCTCACCGTCAGCGGATTGGACATGTTCGTCAACCAGGCCGCCAGCCAATTCGAGATATGGACCGATATCTCCGCCCCGCGTGAAACAATGTCGCAAGTGGTCCTGTCATGTCTGTCGGACGGGCGATAAGGTAGCAAAAACGGGGACTGTCCCGTTGTTGGGGACTGTCCCCGCTTTTGCGTCGATGCGCTATCTAACGCAAAAAAGCGGAAACGAATCGGCGATTTTGGGGAGTTATTATTGGTGGTTAGCCTATTCGCGGTGGAACGCACGTGCGACAGAGCGTCTTTGATCGCGAAGGGGACACGGCCGACTGCTTACGCAGCCGGACATGTCCCCACCACATGCGGCATTGGGGCGATGTACGCTATCTACCGCAAAAACCTTGCCCAACGCGTCAGTTATAATGATAATGCTCGTTTGCGTTTGTTAATGCTGTCTTTATGTGGTTAAGGAGTTGCCCAATGGCAAACAAAGATAAGAAGATTAAGAAAATTAAGAAAATCGTGCTGGCGTATTCCGGCGGACTGGATACCTCGGTAATCCTGCCCTGGCTCAAAGAGAAGTACGGATGCAAGGTCATAGCCTTCGCCGCAGATGTCGGACAGGGACAGGGCGAGCTTGACGGTATCGAAGACAAGGCCCTCGCCAGCGGTGCAGACAAGTGCATCGTAGCCGACCTCCGCAAAGAATTCGCCGAGCAATACTGCTTCAAGATGCTTCAGTCTGGCGCCCTCTACGAACACACATACATGCTGGGCACGTCCATTGCCCGCCCCCTGATCGCCAAGGCGCAGGTTGAATGTGCAAAGAAAGAAAAGGCCGATGCCGTATCCCACGGCGCAACCGGCAAGGGCAACGATCAGGTGCGATTCGAGCTTACTTTCATGGCACTTGGACCGAAGCTCCAGATTATCGCCCCCTGGAAGGACCCCTCCTTCGAACTCACCAGCCGCGAAGCGGCAGTCGAATATGCCAAGGCCCGCAACATCCCCATTCCGGTAAGCAAGAAGAAGATATACTCGCGCGACCGGAACCTGTGGCACATCAGCCACGAGGGCGCAGACCTTGAAGATCCCGCCAACGAGCCCAAGGACGGCCTATGGATGATGTCCGTACCCATAAACAAGGCCCCCAACAAGCCCGGTTACGTGGTTATAGACTTTAAGGCAGGCATACCGGTAGCGATAGACGGCGTGCGGCTGGCGGGACATAACCTTATCGAGAAGCTCAACGCCATCGGCGGAAAACACGCGGTCGGACAGGTGGACCTTGTGGAAAACCGCCTCGTTGGCATCAAGAGTCGCGGCGCATACGAGACTCCCGGCGGCACAATCCTCTACGAAGCCCATCGGGCGATTGAGTCTATCACGCTCGACCGCGACACGCTGCACTACAAGCAGAAAGTCGCCCTCGAATATGCAGACCTGGTCTACAACGGAAAGTGGTTCTGCCCGCTGCGAGAATCGCTGGACGCATTCTTCGCCAAGACCCAGAAGAACGTAACCGGGCAGGTGAAGATAAAGTGCTTCAAGGGCAGAGCGACCGCTGCGTCGGTGACGTCGCCCAAGAGCCTGTATAATACGGATCTGGCCAGCTTCACGATGGGAGATGAATATACCCCGTCCGACGCGACCGGGTTCATCAAGCTTTACGGCCTGCAGATGAAAGGTCGAGGATAGTTCTTCATCACGGCGAATTTGCAAAGCAAAAACGGGGACCATGCTTCGCTCTGCGAGCTTCGCAGGGCAAGCTGTACCGTCGTTGGGCCTGTCATCTGTAACTGGTGAATTTAGCAAATGTTACGATCTCCTCCATATTCGAACACAATGCAATCGCATCTGAATTATTTCTTTCGTTGCCGTTGCTTCTGCCGTTCGGGCCGAAGGTCCGGTGGGTGGATAGCCGGGGGTCAGCCGCGATCCCGATGTACATCGGGATGCGGTGCAGCCCCCGGATACGATTCACAACAACTCCCCGTCCCGAAGGGCCGGGGGGAGAAGCTGATTTGCGAATTGACAAGAACGATTGACACAGGGATTTCCCGGTCATCAGACATCAACGTGACGAAAGAACTTCTCTTACCACCCCTTCGGGGTTCTGATGTTGTTGGGATCGGTTCCGGGGGTTCCTTGCCTGCAAGCAGGCAAAACAGTCACCCCCGGCTAACCGCCCACCGGACCTTCGGCCCGAACGGCAAGAAACAACCAAACAAAACAGATGGCAGTGCCATTAGGGCCTGCCCGCCGTGGCGGGACGTCCCCCATTTTCGCTGTAACAAACCACTAATTTGTCCCGTAGCAACTTGGAGATAATCGCATGAGACTATCGGCCACCTTCGCAATTCTGGCGACAATCAGTATCGCGATGACTGGTTGTGCACAGGAAGACAAACCACGTTTCCGGATCAAGGCCGAGCCCATATTCCAGGTCGGAGATGTCGCACGTGTGAAGTTGACTGCCCGCGGATCGATGAAGAAGTTCGACTCCGCCAAACGCCCGGTGATGGACAACCACACACACGATACCGGCGTATTCACGCAGGAAGTTATCGAGATTAACGGTTCCAAGCGTGCTACCGCCCTCAGGTTTTCGATACTCGATCTGCAAAGACGTGTTTTCTCGAATATCCCGCAGGACACGGCATTCTCCACAGACGTAACACTTGCTGATATCTGCGGCCAGGCCACTATCAATGGCGGGATATTTGCCGGCGATGTCCACACACTCCTGGCCACCCAGACAAAAGATCTCACCGCGTCGCAGGTGAACCTGCTCAAACAAACATTCTCCGACAGGATAACATTCTACGCCTATCCCGCCTACGAATCGCTGCTGCTTGCCGATGGCGAGATAAGCGTGGGCGACAAATGGTCAATCCACAAAGATACCCTCGCCCAGTGGGCGGCGAACAGTTCGCTCGCACGGGGAATGTCGGCACCTCTCAACGCTGAATTCGAACTGACAGATGTCAGTGACACAATCGCCACCATCAAGGGGAAAGTAACCTTTGCCCCGATGATGGAAGGTTCCACCGGTCCAACACGGATCAGTATCACACACATGGTGAGCACCCTGACGGGACAATGGCTGGGGATGTCGGCGACAAGAACCATGAACGTGTCCAGCACGGCTGTGCACATGATACTTCGCAGCGAGATCAACGTTTCGGTCGAGTTCACTCCCGGCCCGGGACGCCCTCGCGAACTGGCTGCTATTGGCTGGCGGAAAATCGGATGGAATCCCGACTCCCAAGACTCCAACAGTTATAACAACCGCCAAGCGGGAATATCCCTGAACATACCGGCGACATTCGTCAAGTCTGCCGCCGAGATCAAGGGCAGCACTATTGTTGAATTCCTTGACGGTGTCAAGGCAGCGGTACACGTAAAATCGGTTCCCATGCCCAGGCCCGCAACGCGAGGCGAACTAATGAAGTTCGTAATCGCCACCGACAAGGCACTTCATGGAACTTATGATGTCACAGACAAACAGAATCTCACATTGGCGGGCAATGTGCCAGCCGTGATGATTACCGCCAACCTGCCTTCCAGTAACCCCAAAGTGACACTTATAACGCTCGTGGCGTCCGATCGGGGACGACTCGTGAACGTCAGCATTGCAGTTCCAATCGGCGAAAGGAGTCGGATTCAGCAGGCACAGGCCATCGCCGAATCGCTGCGGGTATACAATCCCGCCGCCACGCCGTCCGCAGCACAATAGCAACCAGACACATGAGAACCCTTGACAAAGTTCAAGATACAATGCTCAAATAGACCAAGAACATAGGAAACTAACACGTGACTGCAGTCTGCATCATATTCATATTCGCCTTCGCGGCATGTATCGGCAGCTTTCTCAACGTAGTGATCTACCGCCTGCCGAGAGGCCAGAGTCTGTCATTTCCCGCCAGCCACTGTCCCACCTGTGGAACACCTATTCACTGGTTCGACAATATACCGCTCATAAGCTGGTGCGCGCTGAAGGGACACTGCCGATCATGCAAAGCCAGCATATCACCGCGATATCTCGCAGTGGAAGCTACAACCGCCCTTCTCGCCACCGGACTATTCGTCGCGCTATATATTCTCCATCTTCGCGACGGAATGCCTGAGTTCAGCGAATCCTGGCCAACTTTCATAGCACACGCCGCCCTGCTGGCAGGACTGCTGGCCTGCTCGCTTATCGATATGGAACACTGGATCGTCCCGCTCGAACTGTGCTGGGTACTATCGATACTGGGAATCCTCGCCGCAGCCGCCGCGCCACCGCCGGCGCAGATTCTGACGCCTGTCAGCCCGCCTGTTGGGGCTGCGGGACTGGCGGCAATTGTGGGACTGGCAATATCGCTGATACTCTTGCGAACCGGTTTTCTGCGCAGGAGTTTTCTGGACGCCGACGACAAACCCGTCGTAGAAACAAGAGACAAGGACAAGTCAGGCAAGTCCGGGCGGATTACCTCAGTGGCAGCCACAAAGGAACACGGTGTGAATCCGCGCCTGGAAATGCTTCACGAAGTCCTGTTCCTGCTGCCTGCCATAGCACTGGCAGCACTGGCATATCTGCTTGTGGAAAAGGTGCCCGCGATTAATAGCTGGTGGACAGGATTGAACCGTTCCGACAGTTGGGCGCTCGCCAACAGCCTTGCCGGCGTGCAGGCCGCGGTTTTCGGATATCTCGTCGGCGGCGCATGGATATGGGGCATGCGAATATTCGGAACAATAGGGTTCGGCAAGGAAGCGATGGGCCTCGGCGACGTACACATACTGGCTGCGGTCGGCGCGGTGTGCGGGTGGGCAACGCCATCAATCGTATTCTTCCTGGCTCCATTCTTCGGACTGATATGGGCGTTTTACCTATTGCTGTCGCGAAAGCAGCGGGAACTGCCCTATGGCCCATGGTTGGCAGCGGCAACATTGGTAGTCATAGTGTTCTACGATCCTATAATAGATGTGCTGAAACATCAATTCGGCCCCATATTGCAGTAACCATGTTCTAGACAGGTCTCTGTCCGAACAATGGTGATGGGTATTACTCTGCAAGGCGGGCTTTACGGGTGCAACAGCCAGACCTGACTACAAACTTGGCAGATAAGCACTTACCGATCTACGGCAAGTCAGCTTTGCTGGGATGCAATAACAGGGAGATAACGAATGAACTGGAGAATCACCAAAGGCTACCTTCTTACCGTTCCGTGCGGACTGGTGATTATCGCCGGAGTGGTACTGCTTGCTCTCCAGTGGGATATGAAGTCCTCGTTTCTCTTGTATGGAAAGAACTTGGACCAAACCAACACCGCCGCTCTGATCGTTGCCTCCATGCTGGTGGGGTTCGTGTTGCCTTATATCCTCAAGGGACTACTGCGGGGAATCGCACTCATAAACGCCGAACGCGGCAAAAAAGCTGAAATCCAGAAGCCTCTCCAGGCCGCAAGTCCGACACCGGTGCCCAACACCGAGAAGAACGTAACTCAAGGATCAACAAGGGCTGATCGTGAAAACGAATAGCCCGTTGGCTTCGGTGAATAGCACCTCCCAACCGGCGGTGGAAGAATCAAGGCTCTGTCGCCTTGCAAGCTGAACCCGGAAAGCGCATATTACTCAGTACATTCGAAACACGGAAGTTTTGGGGCCATTGCCTCAGGGAGAATTGACATGACACGCACACGCATCACCACATTGGCTATCCTCGCCATTACTGCTTTGTTGACAACCGGTTGTACGAAGGACCTTGAAAACCAGGTCAAGGTACTCAAAAAGCAAAACAACGAATTGCGAAGCACCAACATTGGGCTGAAGAACCAGCTTAAGATGTCTGACGCACGGGCCAAGAAGTATCAGGAAGAATCGCGAAGAGGCGGAAGTGCCCTCAATTCCCTAAACGCCACACGCGCCGAGCTTGCCCAAACCAAAGCCGAACTCCGCAAAGCACAAAACGCCCTCAGGACCAGCCCCACCGCCTCAGCCGGTGGATGGAAATCGACCACGGTTGGTGATGAGATCTCCGTCGGGACAGATGTCCTGTTCTCCGCCGGCCGCGCAAAACTCACAAATCAAGGCAAGAGAACACTTTCCCGCATCGCCGCCGACATACGCAGCAAGTATGGTAGCCTGCCCATTCGCGTATATGGCTACACTGATGGCGACCCGATCAGAAAGTCCAAGAGGCTCTGGAAGGATAATCTCGACCTGTCAGCAAACCGCGCAATGGCAGTTTCGCGATATCTCAGATCGCAAAGCATAGACGCAAGTAGGATCGAAACCGTGGCCATGGGCGAAACGCATCCGACCGCATCCAACAAGAGCAAAGCGAACAAAAAGAAGAACCGTCGCGTAGAGATCATGGTCGTCAGAAAATAGACCACCGGCGACAAACGCATCGCATTACACAAGCCCGCCATTGCAACCGGCGGGCTTGTTTCTTATCCTTTGCGATTTATCATCCTGCAGCCTGACAACCGCCCCGGACAAGAACTCACCTCCGGGAAATTCCGCAAGGCGGATGCGGCGAATTGCCGTTCGTTGCCCTGCAGTGCGTAATCCTTCTCCTACGGACCCAATCAGCATGATAGCCATCATAGACTACCAGATAGGAAACCTGCGAAGCGTCCAGCGAGCAATCGAGCAAGTGGGCGGCGATGCCATAATCGTCACCGATCCCCACCAACTCGCCCAGGCGGAAAAAATTATCCTGCCCGGCGTAGCCGCCTACGGTGACGCCATGGAACACCTTGATTCGCTCGGTTTTTCCGATCCGATCAAAGACGCTGTAAAATCGGGAGTGCCCTACCTGGGATTCTGCATGGGCCTTCAACTGCTTTTCGACGTGTCATACGAAGACGGTGAGTATCGTGGACTGGGGCTTCTTCCCGGTAAGGTCAAACGTTTCGACTTCTCCCAGACCAACAACGACCAGACCGGAAAACTCTCGATCCCGCACATGGGCTGGAACCAGATCCACATACAAAAGAACTGCCCCATGTTCGAAGGTATCGAAGATGGTTCATACGTATACTTCGCCCACAGTTATTATGTGGTGCCCGACGACAACGCAATTACTGTTACTAACACTGATTACGGATATGATTTCACCTCCAGCGTATGGAAGGACAATATATTCGCAACCCAATTTCACCCCGAAAAAAGCCAGACCATCGGCCTGAAAATGCTCCGAAACTTCGTGAGCATCTAACAGAAGTTTGCAGAGGAACACGCGTTCAATGGAAATACTCCCCGCAATCGATATGCGTGACGGACATGCCGTTCGCCTCAGCCAGGGCGACTACGATCAGCAAACCACGTACAGCGACGACCCGGCCGCCATAGCGCAAACATTTGCCCAGGCAGGTGCTAACTGGATCCACATGGTGGATCTCGACGCGGCCCGCAGCGGAGTCCTCACCAACACCGAAATGGTGAAAGCAGTCCGCCAGGCCGTTGACCTCAAGCTGGAACTCGGCGGCGGAGCTCGCAGCGAAGATACCGTTCGCCAGATGCTTGACCTCGGGGTGGACCGCGTAATCATAGGCTCGGCAGCCCTGAAAGATTGGGCATGGTTCGAAGCTCTTGTCGCAAAAGATGACCTAGCCGGGAAGATCGTCCTGGGACTCGACGCTCGCAACGACAAGCTTGCGGTAAACGGTTGGACCGAACAAGTGGAGGCCAGTCCTCTGGAAATCGCCCATCGTGTCAACGGTTGGCCTCTTGCAGCGATTGTCTACACCGATATCGCCCGCGACGGTATGTTTACGGGGATTAATATCGAATCCACTTCACAATTGATTGCCAACACTGATGTTCCGATCATAGGTTCCGGCGGCGTTGGCTCACTGGATGACATTGTAGCATGCAAAACAGCCGGTTGCTGGGGCACAATCGTGGGTAAGGCGTGGTATGAGGGGAAGGTTGATATCGCCGAAGCATGCAGGATTTCTGAATAGTTTTTGGCAAAAAAGCCCGCTTTTTTCAAAAATGGGTTTATTGTTCTCGCGAATACCGTTATATAATCGCACACGATGTAGGGGATTTGAACTCTATTGCCCGTCACGCATGGCGGGCGCCAAGGTTGTTTCGTGTTTTCGTGACTTGGTCATATCTGTGGCAAGAGTTTTTGAGCTAATAACGACAGAATCGCCAGAGATGCTGAACCAAAGAACAGTATTGGGGGCGCTAAGGAAGGTATATTTATGAATCAGCAAATGGATGCTACCAAAAAAGAAACCAACACCACGCCTGGTGAAGGAGTCTTGGAAATCACCGAAAAAGGATACGGTTTCCTGCGACAGTTCGCCAACGACTATCGCGCCACGCCTGGCGATGTGTTTGTCGGAAAGGATTTTATACGCCACAGCGGACTTAACACCGGTCTGCATATTGAAGGCAACGCCCTGCCCCCAAGCAAGAAAAAGGGCGGACCGCGGCTTGAGAGCATCGTTAAGATCAACGGCAAGCCCGTGGAAGAATATTCCAACATCGTTCCATTCAAGGATCAGATCGTTATAGATCCATTTCCTCACCTGAAACTGGAGACTACTCCTGACCAGATGGAAATGCGTGCTATTGACCTTATCTCGCCAATAGGCAAGGGACAGCGTGCACTTATCGTCGCCCCGCCCAGAACGGGGAAAACGGTGCTTCTGCAGCAGATCGCCAATTCCGTCGCGACGAACCACCCAGAGTGCGGATTGTTCATTCTGCTTGTCGACGAACGCCCGGAAGAAGTAACCGAGTTCCGGCGTGAATGCCCCGGCGCTGAGGTTATCGCCTCCAATAATGACCAGGACATCGCCAATCACGTTCGGGTGACCGAGTTCACCATCGAACGTGCCAGACGGATGGCCGAGTGCGGGCAGGATGTCGTTATCCTGCTCGACAGCATCACCAGGCTCGGGCGTGCCTACAACCGCCATGTAGTAGGATCAGGACGCACAATGACCGGCGGCGTAGACATTCGCGCGTTGGAGATACCCAAAAGGCAATTCGGGGCAGCCAGGAAGATGGAAAACGGCGGAAGCCTGACTATTATCGCCACCGCGCTGATCGAAACTGGAAGCCGCATGGACGACCTGATCTTCGAAGAATTCAAGGGTACCGGTAATAGTGAGCTGGTGCTGGATCGCAAAATGGCGGAACGACGCGTTTGGCCGGCAGTCAACATCCCTGCCTCGGGCACACGTAAGGAAGAACTGCTGATCGAGCCTTGGAAACTTCCGAAGATACACATGCTACGACGATTCCTTTCGGCATTGCCCGCTGAGGAAGAGATGCCGCAGCTTCTAAAGGCCCTTGAGAAGTTCGACACCAA
>CBDUQP010000015.1:0-36287 GCA_965369385.1 uncultured Phycisphaerales bacterium | reverse complement strand
CCTTACTTACGTCAATAGCGGGGGGAGGATTCGAACCTCCGACCTCCGGGTTATGAGCCCGACGAGCTACCAGACTGCTCTACCCCGCGATCATGTCTGGACGAAGGATAATACGCGAGAGCCTCGGCTGAATCAAGCTTTCTCTCAGAATGTTTTCATCCACTTGTGACACGCCTGATAACTCCCAAGAACTGTGATGTCAGCCAGTTTTCGGCTGAGATCCCGATAACGCGAATGTTCGCAACTCGCGTGGTGGAGATGTGTTAATCCGGGCAGCAGAGTTCGAATGTTGCCCAAACGCAAAGCGGCCAAGCTGACCTGCTATATCGCAGGTCCGGCCTGGCCGCGTTTGGTTTGCGTTTGATTGTTGTAAGGCGGTTGGCGGTGCTATTAATTGCGTATTTGTGAAAACCTGGCCAGGGTGTGGCGTTATGGACATGCGGGCCGGGTTCCGTCTGTGGTACGGGAGCTTATGCCGCTATTTTGGGCCTTCCAAGGTGAAATCTTGTTTCAGGGCGGGTTTTGCGGGGCCGGAGTACAGTTTTAGAGTGTACTTACCCGGTCCGCTTCCGGCCTGGGCGATCTTCTTGGGGCTGAGGACGATTTGTTTCCCGGTAGCCGACATTGAGCGGGTCCACTTCACATGTACTGTCACCAGATCTTTGACGGGGACATCGTCCTTGGCTTTGCGGACCACGGTGATGCGGAATCGGTTGCGATCGCAGTTGGGGGGCAGCTTCAGGACGACAATCATCTTGTCGGCGTTGGCGGAGAACTTCTTGGTCTTCGGCCACTTGCCATCGTAGGGCTGGCCTGATGCTGTGAAGAAGACGTTCTTCTGCTTGACCTTGATCGTTGTGCGGAGTACTGCGAATTCCGCAAGCAGTTGGTGAACGACCTGTCTTCTGGCGGAGGCGAGGCAGCCGAACGGGTCAAGTGAGGGTGACTGTCCCTCGCTTTTGACGGTGGCTGATTTCGTGGCGCTGTGAATCGTGCTGTGGGAGCCGGAGCGGTTAAGCTTGGTGAGTGTGGCGGTGGCTACGACGGTGGCCTCGTTGTGATGGAAAGTGAAACGATTATAGCCGATTATGCGCCCCTTCTTGCCATAGATGGGGTTCTGCCTCTGTTCTCTGCGTGACGTGGCGGCGTAGGTGCCGACTGATCCGGTGAGCAGCGAATCTACCTTCTTGACCTTGACCATCTGGCTGGCCGCCTGGTCTACATCATCGCTAAGCGCTTCTCTGAGCTCTGCTTCTGCGAGCAGGTGCTTGATTTTTTCACGGTCATAGACTTTGTAGGTGCCATTTTGGGTCAGGGCCATCACCAGTTCTTCCGAGACCGCTTTGCCGGCGTTTCGGCCGGTGGAGCTATTGGAGAAGGGCACAACAGCGATGCTCTTTGGCGCGCTGTCCCAGAACACAGGATACTGCGTGATGGTTATCTTTTTGCTTCCACCGCAGCCGCCGGCCAGAAGCGACAGGGCAACGAGAACGAAGAGGATTGTGGTTTTTGCGGATTGTGGTTTCATTGTGTTGGATTCCTTCCGTGAATATATAGCCAGATGCGGTAAGTCCAGCAAATGCGTTAAAAGTGCCTGATTATCAACTGTGACTACGCCTATATCGGTTTATAGTCACCAAAATGTCAACCTTTCCTTGCCCGATCAGCCCAGCAAAGTGATTATTCCCTTTCGGCAGAGATCGATCCCGGCCAGGGTTAGCAGCGTGTAGATAATTCCGGTGAATTGTCTGTCACCTATGCGCGTGTGGAGGAATTTGCCCAGTATGGCACCGGCTGCGATGGCGGGGACGAGTAGCAGTCCGGCGGACAATGTGTCGGTGTTGATCATTCCCAGCCCGTAGTAAGGCACTAGTTTGATTTGGTTCGCGGCCCAGAAGAACAGGGCGGTTGTAGCCACAAATCTTTGTTTTTTCATATTTTGTGGCAGCAGGTACATTGCGATTATCGGTCCGGCGGCGTGTGCGAGTGTGGATGTAAATCCCGCGATGACGGAGAATATGATCGCGTGGACTATTGTGGGTTTGAACGGTTTGGTCTGGCCAATCGCTTTGCGGACAAAGTGGAGTATCACGAACGCCAGCGATATCAGGCCTATGGCAAGGGTCAGGCAGGCATTAGTGGTTGAGCTCTTGGGGTCCACGTCCATGGATCTAAACGCGCATATGGCTATGGTGCCAAGTGTTATGCCAAGAATCGCCCCCGGGAGCAGCCGCAGAACTTCGCGGACGTTCCATTGTTTCCACCAGCTTCCGGCGGCAAGGTAGTCGGCGGCGATGAGCATGGGCAGCATGATGCCCGTGGCGAGTTGGGCATTTCCTCCGCATGCATAGGCCATCATTGGTACAGCCAGGATGCCGATTTCGCCTCCAAATCCGGATTTCGCCATTGCGAAAATGACGGCTGCGGCGCTTCCGACAGTAAGGAAGAGTGCCAGATGTTCTACCTGTTGTGGCATAAATAGCGAGTTTGAAAGCAAGTGTAGTGATCCTCGAAGGGTAATGGATCGTAATATACAGAGCTTGAAAGATACAACGCAAGCAATGCTTGTGGTTTACTGCGGGGTTGTGGTTGCGTAAACTTATGTCGCCGGGCTGGCCGGCGGGAGTTGTTTGTGTCCCGGGTGCTGTGGCAACTGGGGCAAGGTGGCGCATGAGTTGTAGAGGAAGGCTTATCCGAGATGATACCAATTGGCTCTGACTATCGCCTTACGCGTACCCCGGTGGTGAATTATCTTATCATGGCGGTGAATGTTGGATTGTTTATCTTTGGGTTCAACGGGCAGAACATCGGCGCGATCAACGGATATCTTCTGGATCCGGTGTACCCGCGAGTTTACCAGTACTTCTCTTGCATGTTCCTTCACCAGGGGTTGATGCATCTGGGCGGTAATATGCTGTTTCTCTGGGTATTCGGCAATGCGGTTAACGATAGATTTGGAAACGTCGGTTATCTAGCTTTCTATCTGTTTGGCGGGGTTCTCTCGGGCGTGTCCTATATAATGTTGTCACCCAATGCACCGGTGCTTGGTGCGTCGGGTGCGATATCGGCCGTGACTGGGGCGTATATGGTTCTGTTCCCGCGCGTTCGTCTTACACTTCTGGTACCGCTGGGATTCTTCCTCACCACGTTTGAGGTTTCCAGTCTCGTGTTCATCCTGTTCCAATTTGTCTACAACATGTTTATGTCGGTCATGGGTGATACTTTCGGCGGTGGGGTTGCGTATGTGGCTCACGCGGGCGGATATGTTGTGGGCATTGGAGTGGTGGCAGCGTTGCTGGCGTTCAAGGTGCTCGATCGCTCGCAATTTGATTTGTTGAATCTGATAAAGTCCTCACATCGCAGGGGCCAGTACAGGCGTATGGCCGCCCAAGGTTTTGACCCGTTCAACGTGATGGGCAAGACAGGAAAGCCGGGCAGCAAGCGTTGGGTGAAAGCGAAGACCGTCTCAAGCGAAGCCCCGCCGACGGCGTCGGGCAGAGAACTGGAGCTTCGCAAGGAGATATCCGCGGCCTGCCGCACGCACGATATGCCTACCGCCTCCAGGAAGTATCTGGAATTGATCCAGATTGCTGATGACGTGGTGCTTCCACAGGGCGATCAGCTTGATGTCGCCAACCAGTTGATGGGCACTGACCAGCATCCGGTTGCGGCCGACGCTTACGAGCGGTTTATCAAGCATTACGAGAAGTATGAGCACATTGGGGATATCTACCTGATGCTGGGATTGCTGTATTGTCGATATCTTAATAGGTTCGATCGCGCTGCTGAAGTGCTTGAAAAGGCGGTCAATATGCTGACGGACCCGAGCAAGCTTACCCTTGCGCGTGCTGATCTGGAAAAGGCCCGCAGGGGATTAGGGGAGGGGCAGTAGAGGAGATGGCGCCTTGTGACACATAAAACGGTGGCCGGCAACTTGTTGCTGCTGCTGGCCGGCAATGACTGAAGCGTATTCGAAACCGTTGGTTTTGCAGCGGCAAGGAAATTGCAATGCTTGATATCCCCTGTCTACCGCCACCGCAATTGAGTAATGCCGCTGCCAGCGGCATGGCGATCTGTACCATCATTATTGGGGTAATTCTCACGGTCTGGGGGCGTAAGGCCAGCAAAGCATTCGTAGCTGTTGTGGGCATTTTGTGTGGAGTGTGGCTGGCAGGTCCACTGTCGGAAGTTACCGGAATCAATATCGTTGTAGCCAGAGTTGTGCTGACAACGGTGTTTGGTTTGACGGGGGCGATGGGGGATTCGGTGTTCTGGGCGGTTGCGTTTTCGATGATATGCGGGTTGTTGGCACTTGGCGCAGTGGCGTCGGAATGCATTGAGCCTTCCATGGTGAGAGGGTTCATGGGGGCTCCGGATTCCTTTGGGCAATGGTTGAACGCACTGGGACGAACCACAAGAGAAGTCTGTCGCGAATTGAGCCGCACCAGGGCAAGCAGTACGTTGATGGTGGTGCTGCCTTGCGTGGTTGTTTCCATGGCCGCCGGATTGTGCTGGCAGAGACTGGCCAAGGTAGTGATGACGGCGATTACTGGCGCGATGCTGATAGCAGGTGGAATTAATGTGATGCTGGCGCAGGTGAACGCGGCACTTTGGCCGACATCGTGGGCTCAGGTGGGCATAACATTCTCATTCACGGTTGCCCTGGCGACGGTAGGTATGCTGGCGATGGGTGGTAAGGAGTTTGGCAGAAAGAAAAAGCCCAAGGGCGCCAAAGGCGCAACAAGTGGCGGCGGCGGGGGGAAGCCAAAGGGTGGAAAGAGATAGGGTCGTGTGCTGTTACTGATCTTGTTGGGGGAGTTGCACTGCATTACGGTTTAACTGGCGGGGGGCGGCCGTTGGGGATATAATCACGCACTCTTATCCGATCAATACAACTGATAGTTCGTGATTTCCTGGTTACTTTTCGCCGCAGGTGAGCAAATGGCAGTGTCCGCATGGAGGCCTGGTCAATGGGAGTGGGGTGTTCCGGACAGCTTCGGCGAAGTCGAGCTGCTGGCACGTGAGATGCATGTCGATCCGCTGATAGCCAAGATGCTGCACAATCGCGGTATGACCCAGGTGGATGAGGGGAAGGCTTTCCTCCAGCCGAAATTGGCTGACCTGCACGATCCCGCTCTATTGCTGAATTGCGAAGCTGCCGCCGACCGACTGGCCAGGGCGGTGGCCGATGGCGAGAAGATACTCATCTACGGGGACTACGATGTAGACGGTATAACTTCGATATCCATCATGCATTCTTTGCTGACGATGGTGGGCGGTGATGTCAGCTATTACGTTCCTCACCGGCTGGACGAGGGATATGGAATCCATGCCGACGCAATTGACCAGTTCATACGAGACGGCGTGAACGTGATGGTGACGGTGGATTGCGGTGTTACCGCGTTGGATGAACTTGCCAAAGCTACATCGGCAGGCATTGATGTGATTGTGACGGACCATCATGGGCTGGCTGAGGGATTGCCGGACGTGTTTGCCGTGGTGCACCCTAACCTCCCTGGGCAGGATTACCCGTGTAAAAATCTCGCCGGCGCGGGCGTGGCGTTTAAGCTTGCCTGGCAGACGGCTCGCGCTATTTGCGGTGAAACCAGAGTAAGCGATGAACTTCGCGAGTTTCTTGTCGACGCGACGAGCTTGGCTGCTCTCGGTACCATTGCCGACATGGTTCCGCTGGTGGGTGAAAACCGCATACTGGCAGCCAACGGTTTGCGAGGCCTGGCGGCCAGCAATCACGTTGGAATGAAGGCTCTTCTGGAATCGGCGGGATTGACGGGCGAGAAGCTGTCGTCTCGTGATGTGGGGTTTGTGCTTGCGCCGAGACTTAACGCCTGCGGGCGAATGGGGCATGCGGACAAGGCGGTAGAAATGTTCACCGGTGCGTCGGCAGCGCGTTGCGCGGAGCTGGCGGCATACCTGGCCGAGACGAACACCGAGCGTCAGAAGATATCGCGTGCGATTGCTGATGAGGCTATCGAGATGGTTATTGCTCGCGGTTTGGATTCTCCTGAGAATCGCGGGATTGTTCTCGGTAGCGACCAGTGGCATGCGGGGGTGATTGGAATTGTCGCATCGCGACTTGTGGGCATGTTCTGCAAGCCTGCGGTGCTGGTGGCGTTGGATGGCGGTGTCGGGTTCGGTTCCGGTTCTGCCCGGAGCGTGCCGGGATTCCACATGCGTGATGCACTGGCTGCGACGGCGAAGCATCTGGAGAGTTTTGGCGGGCACGCGATGGCCGGTGGTTTGCGAATGGTCGCCAGCGAGTTTGATTCATTTGCCGCGGCGTTCAATCGCTACGCGAACGAGAACGTCAGTGACGAGCAAATCACTCCTAAGCTCTTGGTTGATGCCGAGACCACGATAGGTGCCTTGGGCCTGGGGACGGTGATGACGCTGGAGAAAATGGCGCCGTTCGGGCAGGGAAATCCTGTTCCGTCGGTGGTTGTCAGGGGGTGCGAGATTGTTCTTCCGCCCAAGCGGATTGGGCGCAACGGACAGACTGCGAGTATGATGCTGAAACAGGGTGCCAGCACTATGCGTGCATTTGGGTTTCAGATGGGGGACCTGGCTGACCTGCTGGTTGGCGTGAAACACATAGACATCGCCGCCCAGCCCGTGCTGAACACCTACAATGGTCGCACAAACGTGGAAGTCAAATTGCTTGACGTAAAATGGTAGCTGCCATTGCGGCAGGGGGCAAATCACCTAGTGCTCTGTCCCACGAATAATGACCGATGGCAACCTGCCAGTAGCAACTGGCAGGCAAGAACTTATGAAGACTTAACACCCATCAGTTTCGCCGGTACAAAGAACTAGCTTCTGTGGAGTTTGCGTTTCAGTGCGCCCAGCGGTCCCATAAGCGCGAAGAAGACCGTTGCCATTGCGATAGCGAGGATGGGCTCAAGGAACATAATCACAACCGTTATCACTATCTTGACAAGGAAGTCGAAACGCTTCTTACCTCGCATGTAAGAGTTTGCCAGGTGGATATAGCGGAACTGCGACACCATCAGCAGTGCACAGATGAGTGTAGCGGATGAAAGCACCACACTTGCCGTAATGAGCATGGCGTCGGTGCCGGTAAACCATACATGGGTGAATGTATTGGAAAACAGTCCCTGGCTGGCGGGGAAGCGAAGGTGGTTCAGCAGTAGAACCAGGGAAACCACAACGGCTGCGGCTGCGGGGGAGGGTAATCCTTTGAATTCCAGGTGTGACTCTTCGTCGGGTTCGGTTTCGACATTGAACCTTGCCAGTCGCAGGCACGCACACGCTACGTAGACAGCGGCGACGGTCCATATGGCACGTTGCAGGAATGGTGTGATAATGATTCCTGTGTCGCCAAGGGCGACGTTTACGGTTCGAAGCATGATAACCGCCGGGGCTACGCCAGCGCTGATAACATCGCATGCGCTGTCAAGCTGTGCACCGAAATCGGTTGTCTGGTGAGTCATTCTGGCGATTCGTCCATCGAGCATATCGCAGAACATGGCTGCGAAAATCAGCCACGCCGCCAATGCAAGATTCTCAAAATTGGCGGACAGAAGCTCTTCATGGCGCGTAGCTACCAGGATGGCCGAGAAACCGAACAGGCCATTGGCGATAGTGAACATTCCGGGCAGTACCACAGTTGCCCTCTTGGCACGCCCCAAGCCTCTTCGACTTGTCTTATCTTCAGTCAACTGTTCGTTCATCCGTGTTCGTCTCCGCAATTGCACGGGCGAGCACGCTCTGTCCGGCGTAGACTCGCTGGCCAATTTCAACGGTTATCTCGCCTGCCAATGCCTCCGGCAGCAACAGTTCAAGGCGAGAACCAAACTTGATCATACCAATTCGCTGCCCGCGACACACGCGCTGACCTTCGAACAGGTCGGTCACGATTCGCCTGGCAACCAGGCCCGCTATCTGCCTTACTACGAATTGCACTCGTCGTCCGCCATTTTCGCATTCGAGCGTGATCGCCGTCGACTCGTTTCGTTCCGAAGCATGCGGATCTCGCACGTCAAGGAACGCTCCCGGCCTGTGGTCAACCGACACTACAGTCGCTTCTTCAGGAGCACGATTAACGTGGACGTTGAAAATATCCATAAAAACGCCGATCTTGATGCCGGCAGTGCCTAATTCGGAATCGGGACCGATAGGCGTTATGTCGGCGATTTTGCCGTCGGCGGGGGAGATGAAGAGCCCTTCTTCGTCGGAGCAGGTCCGCTGGGGATCGCGAAAGAACCACAGTACCCAGCAGTAGACGACGATTGCGGCTGTGCCCAATATGCTGAACCATGGCGACACCAGCACCGCCATCCAGACGCTGATCAGGCATGCAGCGACGAATGCCAGCGTGGCAAGGGAAAGTTCGCGTATTCCGTAAGGTGTAAAGAACGGTATGGACAAAATGAACTCCTGAGCCAAGTTCAGCCGATTATAAACCAGTACTTAACAGCGAGGATCTTTTCGCTCAATTCAGACATTTTGAACAATAGACTCTCCCGCCGGGCAGCAATGGGGCTGTTGCATTCTAATATGCATCGGCTGCGGCTGCCTGTTCGAACCGAGTGCATTGTGGAATAAACATAAGGTTAACGATGCCGGTTGGTCCGTTACGCTGCTTGGCTACGATAAGCTGCGTGACGTTGGTTGGAATATAGTCGGGCTCGCCGCGATGGTAGTAATCTTCGCAGTGCAGCAGTGTGACAACGTCGGCATCCTGTTCGATCGAACCGGATTCACGCAGGTCGCTCATGCGGGGCGTGTGCGTTGGGCGGTCGGCAGGACCACGGTTAAGCTGGGCGGCCACGATTACCGGGATGTCGAGTTCGCGAGAGAGGGCCTTTAAGCCTCGCGACATTTCGCCGACCTGTGCCTGCCTGTTTTCGGCCCGGCCGTGATAGGTCATGAGCTGAAGATAGTCGACGCAGACGCACTTGATGTCATATGTGGCTTTGAGTCGCCTGGCTTTTGCTCGCAATTGCAGTACGGTAAGCTCGGGCGAGTCGTCAATGTAGATTGGCGCGGGAGACAGTTCCGCGGCAGCCTGCTGGAGCTTTGACCATTCCTCTGGGCTGATAGTGCCGCGTCGCAGATCTCGAAGGTTCACGCGTGCATAAGACGACAGCAGACGATGCACGAGCTGCTCTTTTGACATTTCCAGCGAGAATATCGCGACCGATTTGCGGTCGATAGCTCCAATGTGTTCCACCATGTTGAGCAGGAGGCTGGTCTTGCCCATGGAGGGCCTGGCCGCTACGATGATCATCTCGCCGCCTTGCAGTCCGCTCGTGAGCTCGTCAAGCTGATGGTATCCGGTGCTGACTCCGGTAATCATCTCCCCGTCCATCTTCTCGAGCATCTCGAACGTATCGTTCAGGACGGTCTTGAGGTCGGAGATATCCTGTCCGACATTGTCGGAGGCTATCTGGAAGACGTCATTTTCGGCTTTGTCTATGATGGTGGCGGCATCTTCGCTGGCATCGTAGGCATCGTTTATGATTTGCGTACCGGCTTCGATGAGCTTGCGGAGAAGGGCCTTGTCCCTGACGAGGGTGGCATAGTATTCTGCGCTGGCGGCGTTGGGGACGCCGGAAACCAGTTCGGCGAGGTATTCAACGCCTCCGATAGTCCCAAGCTGTTTTCTGCGAAGGAGTTCTTCCTTCACGGTGACCAGATCGATCGGTACTCCCTGATCCTTCATCTCGCAGAGCGTATCATAGACGAGTTGGTGAGCGGGGCGGTAGAAATGGTCAGCCTTGAGAAGTTGCACGACGATGTCGATGCAAGTGGAATCGAGGATCATTGATCCCAGCACGCAGCATTCGGCAGGCAGGGATTGTGGAGGTACCCTGTCACCAAGAGTTTTGTCGGTCAGATTGCCCGGGCCTTCAGAGATCATTGCGTACTGTCCGGCAGAAAATGCATGTCCGCAGTGCCCGTCGATCACTGGATCGACAGGCACAAGCGGACGTTGAGCATTAGTATAACCTGCCTGTCTGCGGACAGCCAGAATATGTTCCGAAATGACTTGTTACGACCTACTCTTCTTCGTCGTCATGCGTCTCGTCAGCGTCAGCGGCTTGGGGCGGAGCAGGGGCATCGCTATCGCTGGACGGTACCACCCACAGATGGATGGAGGCGGTGACGTCTTCGCCGAACTTCAGCGTAACATCATGCTTGTCAAGCTGCTGGATGGGTTTTTCGAGATCCACATGCTTAGCTTCGATCAGGACGCCTTCCTTTGCAAGCGCTTCGGCGACCTGTGCGGGACCAATGGACCCGTAGAGATGACCTTCTGCGTTGGCGCGAGCGGTGATCGTAAGTTCTTTGCCATCGGCAAGTGTTGCTTTGGCCTCGAGTTCGGTTCGTAGGCGAGCGAGTTCTTCGAGATGCTTCTGCTTCTCGATTTCGATTCGCTTCAGGTTGAGTGGTGTGGGCTCGATAGCCTTGCCGTACGGCAGCAGGAAATTCCTGGCGTAGCCGGGCTTAACCTCAACCACATCGCCTATCATGCCGAGCTTGGGCACGTTTGTGTTTAGGAGCACTTTCATGCTTGTATCCTCTTGATGTTATCTACAGTTATCTGGTTAAGCTCTAGCCCGAGTAGGGCAGCAGACCCAGGAACCTGGCGCGCTTGATAGCCCGCTTCGATGAACGCTGGTGGGCTGCACAATTGCCGCTGCGCTTGCGCGAGAATATCTTGCCTTGCTGAGTAGTAAGCTTCAGCAGCGTTGCGATGTCCTTGTAGTCCACTTCTTTGATCTTACCACGGCAGAAGCGGCACTTTGCCTGCTCGCGGAAACGGGGCGTACTTTTGCGCTTGGTGCGCTTTGCGCCGAATGACGGTCTTGCCATTGTTCTACCTCTCTCGATTGCGCCTGCGGCATGCAGACGATGAAAGCACTAAAACGGTATATCCTCAGCACCCATATCATAGTCAGGTGCGGGGGGGTCTTGATTAGTTGGTGCCTGGCTGGGGGCATTTGCAGGCGGTGCGGCTTGGTACTGCTCGTTCTGCTGGTTCTGTTGGTTCTGTTGGTTCTGTTGGTTCTGTTGGTTCTGCTGGGCAGGGGGTCTCTGTCCTCCGCCTTGTCCGCCACCTTGTCCGGGGCTTCCAAGGAACTGGAAGGACTCAACTGTCACACGCAGTTTGCTCTTCTTCTGTCCGTCCTTGTCTTCCCACTGGGAAAAGCTCAGGCGTCCTTCTACGAGGATGGGCTTGCCACGTGTCATGTACTGGTTCAGGACTTCCGCCTGTTTGCCGAATGAACGGCAGTCGACAAAACACGTTTCCTCACGTTGCTGTCCATCCTGCCCACGCCACTTGCGATTGATCGCCATGCCGAAGTCGACAACGGCGGTCTGGCTGGGAGTGTAGCTCAACTGCGGATCACGGGTGAGGTTCCCGGCGAGGATTACCTTATTGTAATTGGCCATATTGTCTTCCTCTGGTTAAGTGCTGACAGTACAACTGATAATATACGCTACTACTTGTCGCCATCAGCGGCATCATCTGCGACGGTCTCTGCGGGCGCCGGTGCTTCCTCAGCAGCGGGTGCGTCGGCAGGTGCTTCAGCCGGCGTCTCGACAGCAGCCTCAGCGGCCGGTGCTTCCTCAACAGCAGGAGCTTCAGCGGGGGCGGCTTCAGGAGTAGCCTCAGGAGCAGCCTCAGCGGCTTCGGCAGCGGCGGCCTCAGCGGCGGCTTCTTCTGCCTTCGCTTCTGCAGCGGCTCTTGCAGCGGCAGATTCAGCGATCTGGCGTTGCTCCACCTGTGCGGGAGTCTCGGTCTTGAGTTCTTCCTCTGAGAGATTGTCGCGTTTGAGAATCATAAGTCTCAAGATGGTCTCGTTGAGCTGGCAGTCGCGTTCGATGTCGGTAATCTTCTCGGCGTCTGCCTTGAAATATGTCAATACGTACAAGCCGCGTGTCTTCTTCTTGATCTCGTAAGCGAGACGACGATCGTCCCACGGGGTCATGGAAAGAATTTCAGCTTCGCTGCGGGCCAGTACGGTCGTGATCGCTTCGCTCGACGTATTGAAATCAGCGGCCGTCGAATCGAGCAGGAACATGCCTTCGTAGGTGTTAATGCTAGTCTCTGTCATTTTCTTCACGCTTCCGTTGAATATCGTAACTACCGTTTTCAGTTACCAGACTCTTTGTTATTGTTGTTGTAGTTGTCCATTACGTAGACAATATCGTTGGCGACCCAGTCCGCGACCGCATCAGCGGCTTGGTTGATGCCGTCTTCGACTGTGTCATGTTCGTCCTCGGCAAATCGCGAAAGGACAAAATCTTTAGTGTCCATGAACTGGGGGGCAGCTCCAATTCCCACTCGCAGGCGGGGTATGTCCTGGGTGCCCAGATGCAGCATGATGTCTTTCAGTCCGTTGTGTCCACCGGCAGAGCCTTTGGCCCTGGCGCGGATAGTGCCCAACTGAATAGCCATATCATCCAAGACGATCATCACGTCACTCGCCTTGGCTTGGTAGAAGCTCGTCAGGCCCTTAACGGCCTGTCCGGAGCAGTTCATGAACGTATGCGGTTTTAGCAATATGACCTTTTGGGTCTGACCGTCCGGCAAGTCCAGACGGGTTTCAAACATTTTTCCGCCGAATGCACCACGCTCGTTGGTTATGTTCCATCTCGCCACGAGCCTGTCTACTATCTGGAAGCCAATGTTGTGTCGCGTTTTAGCGTAACGCTTGCCCGGATTACCGAGTCCAACAACAAGCTTCAAAGATTTTGCCGACTCATCATACATCGGTATCATCCGTCGGTCAGGTACTGTTCTGCCGCAGCGATTTCCCCGCTGAGCAGTACTCTGGCATTAGTCCGCAGACTTTTCGTCTTCATCGTCTTCCTTGGCACCGATGACTTCAGGCTCATCTCCGGTTCCGCCTTCGCCTTCCTCGGCTTCCTCTTCGACTTCCTCTGCCATTTGCGACAGTGTGCAGACAACCGCGTCTGCGGGAGAGACCAGGGTCGCACCTTCAGGCAGTCCAAGGTCGCTCATGTGGAGCGAATCGCCGATAGCCATCTCGGTGACCGAAATACGGATTTCCTCGGGAATCGCATTGGCTGGGCAGGCAAGTTCGACGTCTGCCGCGGTCTGCTGCAATGTGACGCCTTCGCCAGCCGCCGCAGTTGGTGTGCCACGCAGTACAATGGCAACCGTAACGTTGACGCTTTCGGTAAGATCAACACGAATGAAGTCCGCGTGCAGGATCTGGCGGCCGAAGGTGTCATACTGGACATCCTTGAGGATGACAGACTGCTCCTTGCCCTCTATCTCAAGCATCAAGAGCCTCTCGCCCTGGTGGAGTACTAGTTCCAGTTCATGCTCGCTGACACTGGCGGAGACAGTGCCCTCGCCGTGACCGTAAATAACGCATGGCACCTGGCCTGTTTTGCGAAGGGCACGTGTCCTGTTTGTTCCTACTTCGCTGCGTTGCTCTGCTTTTAGAGTTACTGACATTTTTGTGTCTCCCAAGTCGCTTAGTCAGGCTTTTGTTCTAGCGACCAATATCTGCCAGAAAGAGACTACTGACTGATTCGTCATTGTGAATTCGATGTATCGCTTCGCCCATAAGGCGTGCAACGGAAAGGATCCGAACCTTTCCGATTGTATCCAGCGTTGCCTGCGGGACCGGTACGGAGTCGGTGACGATAACTTCGTCGATCGGCGCGTCTCGCAGGCGTTCGGCCGCCGGTCCGCACAGGACGGCGTGCGTAGCTCCGACAAGTATTCTCTTGGCCCCATTCTGGCGGCAAAGTTCGGCGGCTCCGCAGATGGTGCCCGCGGTGGAGATGAGGTCGTCCATCATCAGGACGGTTCTGTCCTTGACGTCACCGATAATATTACCCATTTCGACTTCATGTCCATTGACGCGACGTTTGTCGATGATGGCCAGCTCGCCATGAAGCCTTTGAGAGTATATTCTTGCCTGCTTCACGTTCCCGACATCGGGGCTCACCAGTACCAGGTTATCGAGATTCTGCTCCATGTAGTATCTGCTGAACACGGGTTCGGCTTGCAGATTGTCTACGGGAATATCGAAGAATCCCTGAATCTGGGCGGCATGCAGGTCTAGCGTGAGCACGCGGTCTGCTCCGGCGGTTGTAATAAGGTTTGCTACCAGTTTTGCGGTTATCGGCGTGCGGCCTTCGTCTTTGCGATCCTGACGGGCGTACCCGAAGTAGGGGATCACCGCGGTGATACGCTCCGCCGATGCGCGACGGGCACAATCGATGAAGATGAGCAACTCCATCAAGGAATTATCAACGGGGTGGCACGTCGGCTGAATGAAGAACACGTCCTTACCGCGGACATCTTCATCCAGTTTGATCATCGATTCGCCATCAGGGAAACGCTCGATATTGGCCTTGCCAAGGGCGATTCCGAGATAGTCGCTGATGCGGTCCGCCAGATCGGGATTCGAACGCCCTGCAAAAAGCCTGAGATTAGACATTATAACTCCTCCACGCGCATTGCGCTCCACACTGGATAGTGTGGGGTGTGGTAGTAAGTTGTTCTGTCTTGATTGCCATGCTCAACTCGTGAGATATCTTCAACCCGGCCAGGACTCGAACCTGGAACGGAAGTACCAAAAACTTCTGTGTTGCCGATTACACCACCGGGTTATGTGGTTCGTTGTTTTGCAGACCTTGCAGTGGACGCCCCAAGCAAGGTCCGACCGATCCGCAGCAGGGGGTCTGTCCTGAAGCCTGAGTTGGCGGCCGCGAGGTGCCAACCCATTCCCCGAATCTTTCAAAATCACTGTCCGAAAGCCTCGGGGGTGCTCCTTAAGAACAGAAGGCGTCCAATAGGAATCGGAAATAATAAGTCCACTTCCACACTTTGTCAACAAATCACTGAAAAACATTGCGAATAAACTAGGGACGGTGCCTTATTTAATTGATGGAATAAATAAGGCACCGTCCCTAATTAATGAAAAGGGTAAAAATGGGGGCGGAGCGATATTGGTTGCGAGTATTCCTATTTAAATAAGGCACCGTCCCTAGTTTAAAGAATTTGACTTGCCTGCGCGAGGGGAGTAAAAGCATCGCCATGGATGCATTGCTATATACGATGGGCAGTTTCGGATTGATTCTCGTTCTGACGAGGTTACGCATTCCGCTTGCTGCTGCGATTATTGCAGGCGCTGTGGCGCTTGGGGCGTTGTTTGCGACCAATCCTGTCGACATGATCGGTGTAATGTTCAGTGGGCTGATTAAGCCTAAAAGCGTTGGTCTGGCTGCAATTACGATTGTGTTGCCCGCGCTTTCGGAGGCTATGCAAACCGGCGGACAGCTCAAGAGGATCGTTGGTTTGTTCAAGGCGTTCCTCCGCAGACCGGTAATGACACTTGTTGCTCTACCGGCGCTCATCGGTTTGCTGCCGATGCCTGGCGGGGCGCTATTCTCGGCCCCGATGGTGGAAGAAGCCGCCGGGAAGGGCGAGACGAACGGCGCGCGTCTGTCCGCCATAAACTATTGGTTCAGGCATATTTGGGAGCACTGGTGGCCGCTATATCCCGGCGTATTACTAGCGGTGCAGAAGGTTAGCGAAGCCGATCTGCTGCCGTTTGGGATCGTGAGCTTCATGGCATATCAGCTTCCGTTGGGGGTATTCATGCTGATCGCCGGATTCGTGATCCTGCGCGGGATGCACCCGGACATGCACGCGGCCGCAAGCAGCCCGCCCAAGGGAACAAGACGCAACTTGCTGCTTCAGACGTCATCGATCTGGATGGTTCTGTTGGTCTGGGGAGGAGGTTCGGCGTTGGGACTGGCAATATTGTCGGCCTTTGGGGTGGATGGCGAAATGGTGAAGAATACTCCCTGGCTTAAGGCTGGGCAAACCTACGTTCCGCTACTGGCGGCGCTGTTGGTGAGTTTTCTATGGACGGGCAAGCTTAATTCCTTATCTGGAAAGCAGATGAGAGCCATATTTGCCAATAAGCGAATCTACAAGCTGGTGATTTTGGTGCTCAGCGTGATGATATTCGAGCAGATGCTGGATCATTGCGGGGCGGCTGAGGGTATCGGCAGGGGGCTTAAGGAGGCCAGCATTCCTCCGATTCTGGTCATTTGCGCGATACCGTTCATAAGTGGCCTTATTACTGGTCTTGCGGTGGGATTCGTCGGGACGAGTTTCCCGATCGTGCTTGCGATAGTCACAGGAGCATCCGGCGAGGCATTGCCTGGCAATGGATTGTCGTACATGGTGCTGGCGTACGGTATGGGGCATCTGGGCATGATGGTAAGCCCGCTGCACCTGTGCCATGTGGTGAGCAACCAGTATTTCAAGACACCGTTCCGTCCGGTCTACAAGCGCATTCTGCCAGCAGTGATGATCCTGCTGATCGTGGAAGTGGGCTATTTTCTGCTGCTCCAGTGGTTGATGTAGACCATATGGAATGGCGGGTCCAGGGCGCAGTCATATATCAACATATTGACCGCGGGGGCGGGAATTGCTGCAGCGAAATGGCCGGTTTTCTCCTGTTTCGGCTTCGGCTACGCATACAAACTCTTGCAAATGCCGCGTTTTGCGTGCTTGGCGAAATTGGTGCACATCCGGCGGCACCGCGGCCGGTCCTGACGCTAATGTCTTCAATAACAGCCGCATAGCGAGTTGGTGATATGGTGCAAAAGTGTAAAATATGCACCAATTTGCACCATTTGTCGATTTCCCCAAGCCCCGAGAATTCGCACCGTCCCATCGGCGGATTTGCGGTGGGCGATGTCAGCGAGGCCGGACCGAATCTATTGCAGACGCGATCACGTTGTCGGGGGTTATCGCATCTGCGTGGGCTTCGAAGGACAGTATCAGCCTGTGCCTTAGTGCAGCCGGTGCAGCTTTGCGGACATCGTCGAACCCAACAGCCGCTCGTCCATCTCGCAGTGCGGCCACCTTTGCCGCCATCAAGATTGCCTGTGCGCCTCTCGGCGAGGCCCCATATTTCACGAATCTTTCTGCCATATCCGTTGAATGGGCACTCTTTGGATGGGTCGCCAGTGTGAGTCTGCTGATGTAGTCCCTGACATCGTCGCCAGCGTGGGCTTGCCTGGCGATCTGCTGCATGTCCCGCACCTGTGCGGGTGAAGCGATGGTGGAAGCCGAGTTGGAGTCTGTGCCTGTGGTGCGGTCAAGAATAGCCGCCAGTTCGCCGGCGCTGGGCGTCTGTAGCGATATCTTGAGCATGAACCTGTCTAGCTGGGCCTCGGGAAGGGGGTATGTGCCTTCCATTTCCAGCGGGTTCTGGGTGGCCAATACCATGAAGGGTTGCGGTAGTACGTGGGTGGTGCGAGACGCGGTTACTGTGGCTTCGGACATTGCCTCCAGCACTGCGGATTGGGTCTTTGGTGTCGCACGGTTGATTTCGTCGGCAAGCACGAGATTGGCGAAGATCGGGCCGGGCTGAAATTCAAAATGCCTGGCTCCGGTGGAATCTGCGTTCACCACGTTCGTTCCGGTGATGTCTGCGGGCATGAGGTCGGGCGTGAACTGTATTCGAGTAAAGCTCACGTCCAGTGTTTGTGCGAGCGTGCGAACAAGGAGAGTCTTGCCCAGGCCGGGAACTCCTTCCAGCAGGGCGTGTCCGCCTGAGAAAAGGCACGCGAGGATATCGTCCACTACCGCCTGATGGCCGACGATTACCTGGGCAATCTGGCTGGCCACCAAATCACATGTCTGGCGGAATGTATCTATTTGCAGTTGGAAATCAGTTGTGCTTTCGGACGATTTCATGCGTGGTTCCCGTTAATGCTGCGAACGCTACGAATCCCAGCATACAGTCGCGAGGCCGGTTTTGCCAGTGCGCAGATGTGATGTAAACGCGGCAGTGCTATCGCTGCGGGATGGCAAAGAAGCGTTCGGCATTGGCGGTGGTTTGCGTGGCGAATTGTTCTGGTGATACGCCGCGAAGCTGAGCCAGAATGTTTGCGATATGCACAACGTTGGCGGGTTCGTTTGTCTTCATTTTGCGGACGGGCTCTGGCGAGAGGAACGGGCCGTCAGTTTCCAGCGTTATCCTGTCGTCCGGGGTCATCAACACGGATTGTCGCAGGTCATCAGCGGTCTTGAATGTGGCGATTCCCGAAAAGCTCATTAGTGCTCCGGTTGCCAGGATAACTTCCGCCTGATCCGGGCCTCCGGTGAAGGAATGGAAAAGGACCTTGGTCATGTCCACGCCTGATTGGTTGAGGATGGACATGGTGTCGTCGAAGGCCTCGCGCGAGTGGACTACGACGGGCTTCTGCAGTTCGATGGCTAGTTGGAGTTGGTCGGCGAATGCCTGTTTCTGGCGGTCGCGGGGGGAGAAATCATAGTGATAGTCCAAGCCGATCTCACCGATCGCCACATTGCAGGCGTTACCGGCCAGCTCGCCGATGCGGGCAATGCATGCGGTGTCTGCGTTGGTTGCGTCATGCGGATGGATGCCGGCCGTGCAGAAGATGTTGGAGTTGGGGAATTTCTCATCTTCGCAGATTGCTATGGCGGCGATGGAGTCTTCAAGGTCGGCGGCCGCGCAGATTACGGTATCTACGCCGGCGTCGGTGGCGCGTTGGAGAACGTCAGGCAGGTTCTGCTTGAGGCGTCCGTGTGCGAGGTGGCAGTGTGTGTCTATCAGCTTCATATCGTCCTCAAATCGTAGTCAGAAAACGGCGATGAGATGGTCTATGCAGATTTGTTTGTTTGGGGCGATTACAATCGCAACGATATCGTAGCGAACGTTGTAACCCTGCGAGTTGCGTCTGGAGAGGTAGTAGTGGGCGGATTTGCGAATGTGTTTGCGTTTTGCGGCGTTTACGGCGGTCTGGGGCGAAGTGTATTTGTCTGAGGAGCGGGTTTTTACTTCGACGAATACGATGGTCTCGGCTTGATCGAGCTTGCGTGTAGATCGATCAAGCATTATGAGATCAATTTCGCCATGGGGGCAGCGATAATTGCGGGCCAGGAGCTTGAGCCCCTTTCGCTTGAGCGTTTTGACTGCGAGGCATTCCCCGCGTTGTCCCAGCGGCATCTGGCGTCGAAAAGGCCAAGTACCGAGGCGTTTGAGCGTCCGTCGGATAGGACGCTCATTCGGTATTGAGGACGATTCCTTGCGACCGAAGGGCCACAAGTCTTTACGCCTTCTTTGAAGTCTTCTTCATGCGCGGGTCGGGCAGGCGGGTGGCCTTGCCGACGCGATCACGGAGGAAGTAGAGTTTTGATCGACGCACGCGTGCGTGACGTACTACTTCAACGCTGGCAACCTTTGGGCTGTTGACGGGGAAGGTACGCTCGACGCCCTGCTTGTTTACAATGCGTCTGACGGTGAAGGTTTCGCCGATACCCTCGCCACCGCGAGCGATGACTGTGCCATTGAATATCTGGACACGTTCCTTTTCGCCCTCGACGATGCGTACAGACACATTGACGGTGTCGCCGACATCAAACATGGGCTTCTCTGCCTTCATGCTGGACTGGACAGCCTTTTTCAACAGTTCCTGGCTCACGGCTATTCTCCCAAACGTACTTCGCTAAGTCGCTTTGTTTCTTGTGTATTTATCCCAGAGGTCAGGTCTGCGATCTTTTGTGCGTTTTTCGGCCTGCTCTTGTCGCCACTCGATAATCTTCGCATGATTACCGTTGAGCAGCACTTCCGGGACACTCATATCCCGAAACTCTCTGGGTCTCGTGTATTGAGGATATTCCAGCAAACCATCACTGAAAGATTCCTCTTCTACCGATTCATCTTTTCCGAGTGCTCCGGGTTGGAGCCTCACTACGGCATCGGTAATCGCCATTGCGGCTATCTCGCCGCCCGACAAAACAAAATCTCCCATGCTCACTTCAAGATCGGCAAGGGAAAGTCTGATTCTTTCGTCAAAACCTTCATAGTGTCCAGCCAGAAGTATCAGCCGAGGCTCTTTCGCCAGTTCGGTTGCCAATTTCTGGTTGAACGCCGCGCCCTGGGGCGTCAAAAGGACAACTTTTCCCGGGGGGTCTGCAAGTTGCTTTACGTGTTCCACCGCACTGCAAATCGGTGGGCAGGTAAGCACCATGCCCGGACCTCCGCCGTATGGGGCGTCGTCCACCGATCCGTAAGAATCGGTCGCAAAATCCCGGATGTTAGTCCGGTGCAGCTCCACCAATCCCTGTCTGGCGGCTCGCCCTACAATGCTGGCCGAGAAGAAACCGTCGAACATCTCGGGAAATAGCGTCAAGATATCGATGCGTAACGCCATCTCGATCCTATGCCCGTTGGGGAGTCTTACGCCTTGGCCGGTTTGGAGATTCCGTTCTTCTTGAGCAGGTCGGTAACGGTTTCGCTTGGCTGGGCGCCAACGCTAAGCCAGTACTCGATCCGTTCGCGATTCAGCGAAATCTGCTTATCGGCATCCTTGGTGTTGGGATCGTACCACCCGAGTTCTTCGATCGCACGTCCATCTCGCGGGCTGCGCGAGTCGATTGCGTTCAGGCGAAAGAAGCTGCGGTGGCATCTGCCCATTCTTTTGAGTCTTAGTCTGACGGCCACAGATATATCTCCAATGTTCAGTACCCACTCCGGTTGTCACCGGCAATGGTTCATAATAATCACAGTGCCCCTAGGGGAATCGGATATTCTAGCAGCGTCCCGCCGATCTGCAAGCAGAAAGTTCGCGTCTTAGGGCGCTTTTTGAAGCCTTTTCAGTGCCTTGCGCTAATTCTACCGGTTTGGGCACCGTTCGTCACCCAAAGTTGCAGTTAACTGCCCCAGATGGACGATACACACTCTGGGGCCCGCTCATGGCATGGAAGATAAGTTAAGGTGAAACAGTGATATACGAGTATTTGGCGTTTACGTTCTGGTTGGTCGTTACGATCTTTGCCGGGACCGGTGTATATAGAATGTGGACCAAAATGGTTAAGCCCGTATGGGTGAATTGGGCATTACTTCCCGGGACCGTGGTGTCAGAAATGGCATATATCTTTGGAAGTCTTATCACTGGAGGGGAGATATCCAAAGCCAGAATCGTGCCCGCCGAGGGAGATAGAGCCGGAGGCGAACCTACCGCTACCGCCACTCCCCGCATGAAGGTTGTCGGGCCGCTGGTGGCATCGTTGATGAGTCTTATAGGATGCGGGGCCGCGATCCTGCTCGTTAATCATCTCTTGGGGGCGGGTGTTATGGCCGAGTTCGTCGCCGCTCGCTCGGGTACGGAGTCTGCACTGAATGAAACGCTGCCTTCAGGCTGGTTAAGCATGTGGTTGGAAGCTGATACGCAGATAAAACTGCTCCGCAACATGTGCGAGACGCTAACTTCAGCCAACTGGTTGGACTGGAAGTCGGCATTGTTTATCTACCTGTCAATCTGCCTTGCGGTGCGTTTCGGGCCTGTAAGCAGGCCCAGCAGACCTACGCTGGCGGCGGTGGTGGTGATTGCCATCACGATAGCCCTCCTGGCGGCGATGAGCCAGAGGTTCGATGCCCTCATAGACAATTTCTGGCCGCTGCTTTCTTACGTGTATGCCCTGCTGATGTTCCTGCTGGTGGTAACGCTGATGATACGCGGCGTCATCACGCTTTGGTTGATCCTGGCAGGCAAGGACAAGGGCGTGGCGAGCAGACCCAGGTAATTCCTGGTCAGTCGGCGGAAGGCCCGTGGAAGATGCATCTTGAGGAGTCGGACTCCCATAGTGTGATCGCCGACAAGCCGCCAAGTTGCGGTTTGATGCGATCCCACAGGTAAACGCAGATCATTTCACTGGTGGAATTTGGCAGCTCGGCGATGTCGTTGAGGCATTTGTGGTCCAGCTCGTCGATGATGGGCGATACGATGTTCTTTATATCGCCGAAGTCGACAACCCATCCCGTATCGGGAGCAGGGGAGCCGGTTACGTGGATATCAACGCGGTAGCTGTGTCCGTGAAGATTCTTGCATTTGTGCCCGTCGGGCACGCACGGGAGCCAGTGTGCGGCTTCGAATCTGAATGTCTTGACCAGTTCCATTTCCATAAGATCAAACTCCGCGGTCCTTGTCGGGCCAGATTATCTTGTGAAGTTGCAGACCCAGGCGGACGTCGACACTGTCGTGCAATATCCATTCAGCCAGGTTCGCAGGTGAAAGCTCTGTCGCCACCGGCGAAAATGTAACAGTGCACTTGTCCGCCAGCGACTCTGCCTGCACGAGCTGCCTTGCGAACTCATAATCGTTGCGATCCGCGATCACGAATTTGACTTCGTCCTGCGGGGCAAGGTGTTTCGCGTTTGTCGGGCATATGTTATCAGATTCGCCGCTGGAGGGACACTTGAAGTCCACTATCCTGATTACCCTGGGATCGATGTCGGAGATATCTATCGATCCGTTGGTCTCCACAAGGGTTTCGAATCCTTCATCGCAGAGGTTCGTCAGTAGTGTTGTCGCGTGAGGTTGATGCAGCGGTTCGCCCCCGGTGAGTTCCACCATGTTGCAGCCGAATTGCCTGACGGTCTCCATTATGTCGCCGAGTGGCATCAATTCGCCCTCGTTTGCGGCATATTGCGTATCGCACCATTTGCAGGTCAGGTTGCACCCGGTCAGGCGAATAAGCACGCATGGGCGTCCTGCCCGCGTGCCTTCTCCCTGGATGCTCAGGAATATCTCGTTAACCTTCAGTTGCTCATCTGGCATGGTCTATGCTTTCTTGCCTATGCGGCTTAGCAGTGGGCGGCTGCCCAGAACTCTCGGACGCCACATGGAGTCGATGGTGGGAGTGAAGGTGTTCATTACGAGAATTGCAAGATAGCAGGGGATTGGCGCTTGGACCCACAGTTTGAGGACCATTGCCATTACGCCGCACCCGATACCGAAGATTACCTGCCCGCCGGTGGTTACCGGGCGAGATGTCATTTCGGTAGCAAGGAAGAACGCAGCCAGCACCAGTTCGCAACTGAACAACTGGTAGGAGACATATACGAAACCCACCTCTACGCCTTCTGCCAGGAATGGCATCCAGACAGTGCGGACCGCATCTCCCTGGCCGGCGAAATATATAGGTGCGATAGCGACAACTATGCCTGCCGAGAGGATGAACGCTGTCGGCAGTTGCCATTTAATGTAGTTGCGGAATACCAGGTACAGGCCGGCCATTAATATAACCGTGATGCATGTCTCGCCTATGCCCCCGGGATAAGTGCCCGAGAAGAGTTCCTTCATCGGTTGCAATTGGAGCAATGCTGGGGGTTTTGGCCTGGCGACCCCTTCCGGCCGGGATACCAGCGAACCGAACTGTGGGTTTTGCGAGTTGGACAGGTTAGACAGCAGTTTCGCGGGCGACTTGGTTTTTATCGCATCGTATCCGCTGGGTGCAGGGCGTCCTGTCCAGTGTAGAAGCTTCTCCGTCTGTGCCGGTGCGCGGGTTATGTCGCCTACTACCACCTTTTCCTGGGCGAGGATATTGCCTTCGGTGGGGCATGTCAGCAAAGGGAACATGACAGCCACCGCGAGTCTGCCCACTAACGCCGGTTGCCACAGGAAGTGTCCAACGCCTCCGAAGATCGCTTTTCCGACGATAATCGCAAACGCAGAAGCAATTATGGGTATATACAGTGGTACCGTGGCAGGCAGGGTCAGGCCGAGCAGAAGGCCAGTCAGGCACGCATGCGATCTTCCGAGCAGTGAAGGCGTTCGAATGACGCGGTAATAGAGAAGCTCCATTGCAATGCACGAGATCACCGAGATCGCAACCACGAGCAAGCCTCGCCATCCGAACAGTACGCATCCAGCAAGCAGCGGTCCGCAAGCGGCGGCAGCGGTTACAAGGAAAATGGAACGCAACTGTTCCGGTGCCCGGACAAACGGGGAATCAAATGCCGGGGCAGGCCGACATGTTAAATTGCTCGTGTTTATCTGTTCGTTGGGCATTGTGGGTATCGTGGTCAACATTACTGGGTGGACTGGGTCAGATTCCGGTCTTTTCGGGTGACGGTCCATCTCAGTTGGTTCATGCGTTTGGTCAGCGGTAGCTTGGCGGGGCACACATATGAGCACACGCCACAGCCGACACATGCTTTTACGCCGCGATTCTTCGCTTGGTCAAGCAGGCCCAGTTCGTAATCATCGTTGATTGCGGCTACGTTGATTCTTGCGGGGCAGTGATCCGTGCACCATCCGCAGCGGATGCATTGTCTCGGCGGATCGGCTTGCGTTTTCTTGAGCATCAGTATGGCGTTAGTGGCTTCGGTGACTACGGCATCTTTGGGGCATGGTATTCCCGTCATCGGACCATTATGTATTACGAGTGCGTCCGTTTTGCCGGTCAGTGTGTTGACAGGGGTGCCGAACGGTACAAAATAGTTCCCCGGTTTCTCTGCCATCGGACCGGCCAGCGTCACTACTCTTCCCGCTAGCTTGTGTTCGCATTGAATCCACCGATACAGTGCCAGGCAGGTGGCGGCGTCTATTATCGCAATACCGATACTCATTGGCGTGCGCCCGATCGGTACTTCCCTTCCAGCCAGGATTGTCGCCAGGATATTGTCTGCGCCCATGGGGTATTTGTGCTCAAGGGCTATCAGCTCAACATCTTCTCTCTGGGTAGCCGACGATACCTCGCGGTAGTTGTGCACGAGACGGTGGTCGGCCACCAGCATTGCGCTGTCGGCTTGTATGATCTTTTTGAGCATCGATACCGCAGCGGTTATCTCCTGGCCATATTCGGCGAGTACGCGATGGTCCGCCGTGATGTAGGGTTGCTGCTCCATCACGTTCACGACCAGTGTTTTGCATTTACGGAATCTCGCTCGCTCGGCCCATCGCCAAAGCGGTTCGCTCGGGCGCCTGTGGGTAAGGATGGACGATTCCTTCAGTCGCTCGCGGAGTTGGTCTTCCGACAAGCTCCGCCAGTTTATGGTTGTGGCGTCCGGCTGGAGCCCATTGATGGTATTCTTCCCGTCCAGGTCCAGCTTCAGTGTCACGCAGGGTACGAATTGCCATGCGGTGGGGATTTGTGCTTCTCCCAGTCCGCAAAACGTGGCATCTGTGGGGCAGGTAAGCTTGATGGATTTCTCGTTGCAGGTCGCCAGTTCTGCACCTTTGCTTACGGGCATACCCGGCTTGAGGGCGGATGATACCTCCCACTTGCACCGGGTGAGTTGGGGGATACAGAGACGGCGAACAGGTACCATTTCATCGATTGGCTGGATTGCCTTGTCGATGGTGGCTTCCTTGTCCTGGGGCAGGTCTATCCCACCCGAAAATGTGCCGAAGCGTCTGCGTGACATGATAATATGGTAATCTATCTGGATTCCCCGTTCCAGAGGGCGTGTTGCCATGTTCTTGGCCATGGCGACGTTCATCCCTGCTGTATAGTCGATTCTTTCGAGATGGGATAAGCTGGGGGTCGGATTTGGTGGTGTCTGTCGCGGCTGGACCGTTGGTAAGAAATGAAGGAATCCACGCCAGGGGACCTTGGGCGAGCCCGCGCGGATACCGTTGACATGGCGGAATTCCGTGAACGGGAAGATGCATATTTCTCGATTCTGGCCCAATGGTGGGTGCAGGCGGTGGTTTGTGCGCAGTCATATATCAACATATTGACGATTGCGGCGATATTTGATGCAGACAAGGGCATGCGGAGGCCGCGTCTTTCGCCCAATCCGCATGACTTTCCACAACAAAAAACGGAAAGTGTTGCAAAATTGCAGCCGGCGAATCGGAAACCATATCGTCGGCGACCCACACGAAAGGTTACAGAATGCACACTTAGCGAATTCAAGTGCTGCACGAAGCGGCAAATCCGCTCATGCAACACCGTTGCAGCGTCAAGGCTTTTGACCGAAGCTTATATTTCATAGGGAGAAATATCGACGTCGGAGGGGTATGATGTGAAGCGTGTGGATGGGCGACTTGGGATGGGCATTTGGCAGTTCGTTCTGCCCCATGTTTGGAGTTTTGGTGGGGGATGGGAGTGATTTGAGTGAGTTCTGATATGACTGGTCATGGGCGGTTGGCCTTAGCGGCCGGTGTTTTGGTCGCGGTGGTCTTCTGGGGATACTGTGCTGCGCCTGCTGATGCCTGGTGGGGAGACGCCCGCTCGCACGGGCGGATGGCCAGGGCAGTGTTGGAGCATCCCACAATCCTGCCTCATGTGAAGGCTCATGGTCTTAGTATCGATGCGATTGCGAGAGAAGCCAGCATGGAGCCTCCGAAAAGCTATCACCATCCCGGCTGGAGCATGCTCAAGGTTCGCGGGTATTTCACTGAGCCAAAGTGGAAGAAGCTGGATAACAAGACCAGGATATTGGGGTATCTCATACACATAGCGTCCGACTGCGGCGTTGGTATGAATCATTCGCCGGCCCGGGCGGTTTATATCGGCGACGATATGGACGAGTTGTTTTTCGAGGGTCAAATGGAATCGTGGAAGAAGATGCCTGCTATCGTGCCATATGAAGGCACATATGCCCAGAAAATGGCGGAATTCGCGCGGGATCAGCGGGCGGTTGCCTTGTGGACGAAAAAGAATTGTGCTCGTGGCTTTGCGAGGCTTGGAGATGTGGCAGATTACAATCGGGCTGCCTCGGGCGGAGCTCGCAATGGTTTGCGTCTTTCCCAGGTGGTTGTGTTGGAGTGGTTCATGGCGAACACAGCCCCGGCCCCGGGCGTATCAGATTCGACAGGTTCAGCAGTGCTCGCAGCCGATAAGCGGGCCTCGGCGCCGAATCAGGTATCTTCCCCAGACCCCACGCCGCGAAAGGTTTTTGGGTCTTGGGTGGAGTTGATGTTGTGGGGCGTGCCTGCGATGGTGTTGGTTTTGCTCATGCTAAGATGGCGAAAGCTATGAACTTGCTGCCGAGTTTGAGTTTTTGAGGCTTGCCGGATTGGCATATTGAAATAACGGTTGTCCGAGTTTCGGGTTACATGGAGGGGTATTAGTCGGTTTTCGGGGTAGTTTCAGGGCGGGGCTATTGATAATCTCTTATGTGAACAGGTATTTGCGTGCATGGATATGCCCTCAAGTGCCGAAAACTCTCATATCCGGTCCATTGTCGGACAGATGCCGACTGCGAGCTGTTGCCAGTTGGATTCTTTGGCGGTAGTCTCGGATGGTTGCCCCGGAGATTGGACAATACCTTGAGAAAACCAATCGCGTTGATTGAGGCGGTGCAAAACCGCCCAGCCGTGTTGGTTGGGCAGGTGGCTTGGCTCTGCTATGTGACCTATTATATGGTGTTACACTTTTGGACCTGAGGCTTTGCCGCCGAGGGGGGTGCCTCTGGGGGCTGCGTGGCTGACGAAAACGTTTTCGTAGTGAAGGTTTGTCTACTATAATGAGAAGTCGCGGCACTGGCGATAAAGATCAGCCGGTGGTCGTGTTTTCGATATAACGTGGAGAAAGATGTGAAACGAGTAACGATTGTCGCGATAATGTTGTCGGTGTTTGCCGGTGCAGCTATTGCTGCCGCATCCAAGGCGCCCGTTAGCACTACCCAAGCCGACTCCCCGTCTGTTCGTGTCTTGTGGGATCGGGCGATGATCCAGGCCGAAACCGGGCGTTTCCAGCAGGCCAGAGCATCGTTCGCAGAAGCATGCAAACTGGCACCGGATAATTCCAGTGTAGCCAAGGCTGCCGAGCTTATGAGTGATTATCTTCAGGTGCGTGCCAAGATGGATGCCGGAAGGCAGCAGGCCTATCAAGACGCCATCTTTAGAATCGAGCGGTGTCTTCGTGTGGAGAAGCATATTGATTCCCTGAAACCTGCCGAACGTGAGTATTGGCGCGAAGGCAAGGGCAAGGACAAGGGGGCTGAAAAGTATATCGTGGGTCGGCTCCGCAAGCAGCACAAGGCCATTATAGATGCATACAACTCGGCGGTAACGATAGACGACTTGGCTGAAGCCAGACCTGACAAAATCGAGACCATGCGCGCTAAGACGATAAAGGCAATGGATGACGCGTTGAAGTTGGCGCAAGCTGACCTGAATATTCTTAATGGCAAGAACGGTTCATATGCCGACGAGGTCCGCCAACTGTTGAAAGGGTTTGTAGCCAAGACCAAAGAGTATCGTAAGGCATGGCAAGAAGCCAAATTCCATACTCCTGACCAGCGTGAGGCATCGATCCGCCATCTTTGGGGGCTCCAGTACGACATGGCCCTGGCGTTGGGTGATTTCGAGTCGATGACAGCCACCAAGCCCTGGCGACTGGCCTTGGGCCAGTCCGTGCTGGCAAAACGCATGGCGATGGACGGAATCGATATCAAGAAGACCAAATGGCTCAAGGACGTTGAGACCTTGGCCAGACATAGAATCACGACTGCGGAAAAAGAGCAACAATGGTATGACGTGCTTGTGGCTGCCAGCACGCTTGATAGCCTGATTGAGGATGACAGTAAGCTGCGAGATAAGGTGAAGGATATCGCCGGACGTACACGGTATGATGATTTTTACGGTAAGGATGCTGACAAGAAAGAGGGCGACTACAAGCCAACTGATTGGCGAGAAATAGTATTGGGAGCCGATGCCGACCTGGTGAATAAGGTTATTGAGCAACTGTACTACTACGTGCAGCGAGTTGACTATCGCGAAGTCTCACGCGCCGGACTCAACAGCATACGCATGCTGATCAATACCAGAGGCGTGGAGAAGCAGTTCCCCAAGTTGGGAGACAGGGTATTACGCGGGCGTTTTGCAAAAGTGATTGACAAGGAGTTCCGGACTCTCGATACGAGGGATAGAGTCGCCCCGTTGGATTTGCAGTTGGCATTTAACAATATTGTTCGCGCATCCGAAGATACCGTCGAAATTCCAACTGCTGTCATAGCCGTAGAGTTTACCAGAGGGATGCTCAGTACGCTCGATGACTTTAGCTCGATGATCTGGCCACACGATGTGAGGGAGTTCGATAAGCATATTAGCGGCGAGTTCGTGGGAGCCGGCATCCACATATCCAAAGAGCCAAAGGAGTATTTGAAAGTTGTATCTCCGCTCTATGGCACGCCTGCGTATCGGGCGGGAATTAAACGCGGAGATATGATCCAGGCCGTCGACGGTACAGACACGCGTCCGCTGAAGGTGGATAAGCTCGTCAGCATGATTACCGGTAGACGCGGTACGCGAGTGGTGCTTCGTATCAAGCGGGAAGGTGTTATCAAACCGTTTGACGTGACCATCGTTCGGGAATCCATTATCATTAAGACTGTCAAGGGCTGGCAACGCCAGGACAACGGCGGATGGAAGTATACGGTCGATAAGGAAGGCAGTGTCGGATACATCCGCGTGACACAGTTCACCGATTCCACCAAGGATGATTTTGTCAATGCCCTTAAGGAACTTCGCAAGCAGGGCGCTAAGTCGCTTGTGCTCGATCTGCGGGAGAACCCCGGCGGCTTGCTGAGAGTCGCCATCATCATGGCCGACGAGTTCCTGAGTCGCGGAAAGATAGTGTCGACCAGGGGATTCCGCGAGCGGCCCAATTCGTGGTCCGCCAGGGTCGCCAACGGTGCATTCGAGACCGGCCGTCTGGTTGTGCTGGTAAATCGTCATAGCGCTTCAGCGTCGGAGATTGTTTCGGGGGCACTGCAGGATCTTAATAGAGGGATCATTGTTGGCGAGCGAAGCTTCGGAAAGGGCAGCGTTCAGCAGGTGAAAAAGCTCCGCACAGATCGAGCCGAGGGGCGGATGATAGCGGCCCTGAAGTTGACCACCGCGTATTACTACCTCCCGTCCGGCCGCCTGCTGCACCACAAGCCCGGTGCCAAGACATGGGGCGTCGATCCCGATGTCGAAGTGAAGCTGTCGCCGAGGCAGTTGCGCCAGTGGCAACGCTCACGCTGGACTACCGAACTCCGCGAGGGCCTCACCGCCGAGCAGGAAGTGAAGGAACTCAAACGCCAGTTACGCAGCGATTTGCAGCTCAACACAGCCGTGCTGTTACTGAAGCTCAAAGAGCTGAAGGCACCCGTGGCAAGCGCTGTGGCGAAAATGGCCGCGTAGCCTACGCATCATCATAACAAGCCGCACAGACCATGTTTTTCTCTTGTATGGGTTGCCGCCCCTTCCATGTGCGTCGATAGAGTATGTCTTCCATCGAACGGTGCCTCACCAGTAACCAATTTCTGACTAAGAATACTTGTGCGGACTCCCACGAAACCCGGCCGACCTCACAAGCATAGAGCCACGGATATTGCGAAATGTGCAATGGTGCAAAATGGTGCAGAATTGCGAAAAATGGTGCACGAATGCCAACTTGTGCACCTTTTTCAGCGTTGAAAATCGGCCATTAAGTGCCGAATCTGCCAGCCGTTACCATTATTCATAATTTAATTGAACGTTAAATCATGTAACATTTGCAAAAACCGCCGTTTTCGCAGCGTCTTTGCATGTTGCTTGCGTGTGTTTTGGCGTGCTGGTCGGGAGACTCTCACGATTCTTTTTTCGCTCTACCCCACGAAACCCCACAATCCCCCGCATCAAGACCCGCCCCATCGGTCAGTATATTAATATATGCCTGCGCCTGTCCTGCACCTGCCTGTCCGGCAGGCAGGTAGCTTCAGCGACGCAGGGCGCAGCCGCGATCCCAATACGCACCTGCCTGCCGCATGCCAGCGGGGACATGTATAAGAATCGCAGCCGCAGGCGCATCGCATATACGTGTCCGCTTTCGCGCAAAGAACCGCGACATCCATAATACCTCAACTACAAAACACCCGTTGAAGTGTTCCATAATCCCCTCGTCGCACTTCAAACGTGAATTCGCCTCCCACGATCAACTGTATTATGCAGGAATTACATAATACGCTGCCTGAACCCGGAATCTCATAAGTCCTTTAAATGTGTGGACAGCACGCAGAAAGAGGGGATGCGAAGGGGTGTTAGTGGCGTTCTAGGCGAGCCTTGTTGGGTGAGCGGAAATCTATAAGAGATGCAGGAAGTGCGCTGTATCGCATAAGTGGCAATCGCCATAGAATCGGGAATGTAGCAATTGGAAGTAGAGTGTTTCAGCAGGCAGAGTCAAGTCAAGTCAAGCCAAGCCAAGTCGGGCCTGGTTCAGGCGAGTGTCAGACATGGGGTCGATGGAGGCCGGAGAATGAGCGGTAATAACACAAGGAGACGCATTATGATGAGAAAAACGTTAATTCTATTGGCGATGGTGGCGGTTATCAGTACTGCCGGCGTGGCGTCAGCACAGACGGGAACGGTAGATCTGATTCCCATAGCCACGGGCGTGCCGGTTGCAATGCCGACCACCAGCGATTATGTGGCGTTGGCGTACAATCAGTATATGCCGGCCAGGGAGTCATGGGCCGCCAAGGCCGACGGTGGCGTCGATATGGTGCAGGTCGGCGGGAATGTTCGCTGGAGCTCGGCCTTCGCGACTCAATACACTGCATTGTCACTCGTTCCAGGCAATATTCCCGGCAAGTGGTACGGCGGTACTGTGTATGCTGCTGATGCGGCAGGCGGTATCGATCTGATTTCGCCAGTTGATGGCCTTGCTGTGGCCGTCGGATCCAACAGCACCGTTTACAATGCTCTTGCCTACAATAGTACGGATGCTGAGATATGGGCCACTCCCGCTGCCGGCGGAATCAACGTTGTCAGGACTGACGGTACGATTCGCTGGGCCGGACTGGCTGGCAATAGCTACGTGGCGTTGTCGTCGGCTGGTCAAGATGTCTTTGCAGCCAGGTCCGACGGCGGCGTGGATCTGGTTGCCAGAGCGACCGGTTATGCGACTGCTCTCGGTACGCTCACAGAGGTCTATACGAGCATTGCCTATAATCCCCTGATGGGCAGACTGTGGGCTACCAAGGCTTCAGGCGGTATTGATCAGATCGATCTCACTACCGGAACCGTCCTGTGGAGTTCATCCTATTCCACTGCCTACGCGGCGTTGTCGCTGGTGTCTGATAGTGCCCAGGGCGATGTTCAGGCGGCGGTTGTTCCCGAACCGGCTACGATGGTTCTGCTGGCAGCAGGCGGACTGGCGTTTCTGAGAAGACGTCGCTAGTCGCTGATAGTTGTCGTCCATTGCATATTCATGCGGCATGGTGCCCGGTTGACGGGGATCATGCCGCATTGTTTTTGCGCGGCATTTAGCGTAGTCGTAGTTTTGAGATGGCTTCGCTTGGCGATTCGTTGAAGGTCTTGCGGAACATCGCGCTGAAGTGAGACACGTGACGGAATCCAGTCTTGTACGCAATTTCCTTGACCGTTAGTGACGTGTTGGCCAGCAAGCCCATTGCCTCGGCCATGCGACTCTGATTGAAATACGCCAGTGGTGTTGTCCCGTATTCCTTGCGGAACATCCGCCGAAGATGATCCGGACTGTATCCGCATCTCCTGCTGAGTTCCTCAAGCGTAAAAGTTGCTGCCAGCCCCTGGTCTATCAGGACCTTTAGCTCTTGTGCAGGCGTTGTTGCCAGCCTGTCGCAGCGGCTATCGATGATGTTACGCAACACATTGGTAAACCCCAGGGCGACTCGCAGCCTATTGGTTGGCAGGGGAGTTTTGAACGCCTCAAGCATTCGCATGAACTCCATCTTCCAGCCGACAACTTTCTCGACAGGGAGCTTCGTGACACTCGGTATCGGGGTCCATGTTCCTTCGTACTCGATCTCCACGGTACCTTTTCTAACTCCCGGTCTCGCTGATGGCGTGTCTACCTGAACCAGCCAGTTTTCGCGAGGATCGTTGTATTCGTACTCAACGATCATGCCCTCGGCCTGTGCCAATATGATCGGGCCGGGATTCCGGAGTTCGGCTCCCTCGATTCGCAGGTATCGCAGTCCGGAAACGATCAGCGTTACGATGAAATACGCCTGGACATACGTGTTGCTAGCAGCACCGGAGTATTTGGCAACAAGAATTGTATGTGGAGTGACCATCGCTGACCCTTAAAACAAGTGTACGCGTCATCATACCACATAACCGCATGGGCGTACATGCCGCATCAGCAACGTTGACGGTCCGTGTGCGACTTGATTTTATGGCGGGCAGAGGAGAATGGGCCTGATCTATGCCAGTAATTTATCCGCAATTCTGCAGGAGAGCCTTTTGTTTTTGGTTGTTTGTTCGTTTGTCCGTTTTGCCGTTGAACCCCAACGGGGTGGGCAAGCGGTTAGCCGGGCGGTGACTGTTTTGCCTGCCTCCGGCAGGCAAGGAACCCCCGGAACCAAGCCCCCAAAACAATCAGAACCCCGACAGGGGTGGCAAGAGAAGCTGACCAGCGATTTGAATGCCTGACAAGTGGGCAGTTCTTGTGGCCCCAACCCGCTGAAAGACTTCTCTTGCCACCCCTTCGGGGTTCTTGTTGGTGGGGATCCTGGATCCGGGGGTTCCCTCAGAAAAGCTCGGTCACCGCCCGGCTAACTGCTCGTCGGACCTTCGGCCCTAACAACAAAAAAAAAACGGCCCAAAACGACCAAAACAGACGCCGGCCCCCGTTCTTGCTCTTCAGATTCTTCAGCTCTTCAAGCTCTTCAAGTTCTTCAGATATTCGTCCATCGATTTGGCGGCGTTTTTTCCGTCGCCCATCGCCAGGATTACCGTCGCTCCGCCGCGGACAATATCGCCGCCTGCGAACACGCCCGGGATCGAAGTCATCAGGTTTTCGTCGGCTTCGATATTGCCCCATTTGTTCAGCTTCAGATCAGGGCAGGTAGCCGTCAGCAGGGGGTTTGCCATCGTGCCAATCGCGACGATTGCAACCTGCACATCAAGCGTGAATTCGCTGCCTTCCACGGGCACGGGGCGGCGGCGGCCTGAAGCGTCCGGCTCGCCGAGTTCCATGCGTTGGAGCTTCACGCTTCGCAGCCATCCGTCTTCGTCGCCGCCAAGATCAAGCGGCGATACGAGGAACATGAATTCGATACCTTCCTCTTCGGCGTGCTTGATCTCTTCGAGGCGGGCGGGCATTTCGTCGCGGCTTCGCCTGTAGGCCAGTATAGCGCGCGAGGCACCAAGCCGCTTGGCAGTACGTACACCGTCCATCGCGGTATTGCCTCCGCCGAAGATTATGGCGGTGTCGGCCTTCAGGATGGGGGTGGGGCTATCGGGCAGGTACGCGCCCATCAGGTTAACGCGAGTGAGATACTCATTGGCAGAGTAGACGCCCTTGAGGTTCTCGCCGGGGATGTTCATGAACATCGGCAGGCCCGCACCGTTGGCGATGAAGCATGCGTCGAACTCCTGCATGATCTGGTCGATTGTAAGGGTTTTTCCGACGATCACGTTGAATTCGAATGTGACGCCAAGCGATCTAAGATTTTCGACTTCCTTGTCCACAATGCCTTTTGGAAGGCGGAATTCGGGAATACCGTAACGCAGCACGCCGCCGGAAGTGTGCAGCGCTTCGAGTACGGTCACATCGTGTCCGGCGCGGGCCAGTTCGCCCGCAGCGGTAAGCCCGCCCGGGCCTGATCCCACGACGGCTACTTTTCGCCCGGTTTTTGAGGCGTCTGCCACGGGCGCCGGGGCGGCCATGTTCTGCGATGCCCAGTCGGCGACGAATCGTTCAAGCCATCCGACTGCTACCGGATCGCCTTTCTTTCCACGAATGCACAGCGTTTCGCACTGTACTTCCTGCGGGCATACGCGGCCGGTGGTGGCGGGCAGGGCGTTGTCTTCTCTGAGGATTTCGGCGGCTGCGGCGATATCGCCCTTGGCGAGTTCAGCCAGGAATTCAGGTATGCGCACAGCCACCGGGCAACCGGCGACACATGGGCGATTCTTACAAAGCAGGCATCGCTGGGCTTCCCTTATCGCTATTTCTTCCGACAGGCCGAGGTTAACTTCCTTGAAGTTCGTTGCCCGCTGCTCTGCGTCTTGCTCGGGCATTGAGCATCGCTCGATTGCCATTCTTTCTTTGCCGGTGAGTTCAGCGTTCACTTCGTGTCCTCTGCCTTTAGTTGCTCAAGTTTTGTATTCAGATGGCATTTGCCTTCAATGTGCTTGTAGGTTGCCTGGCGAGACGCCAGTTCCTTGAAGTCTACAAGGTGACCATCGAATTCCGGGCCGTCAACGCACGCGAATTTCACTTCACCGCCCACTGTCACGCGGCATCCGCCGCACATTCCCGTTCCGTCAACCATGATCGGGTTGAGGCTGACAATCGTCTTTATTCCGGCGTCGCGCGTGGCGTTGGCGACGGCCGCCATCATGGGCACCGGGCCAACTGCAAACACTGCCGCAGGTTTGCGGGCTTCGTCGTCGATGATCTCCTGGAGGGGAGCGGTAACGAATCCCTGCGTGCCCAGCGAGCCATCCTCGGTGGTCACCAGGACCTTCTTGGAGAAAGCCGCCAGCTCGTCGCGAAGGATCACGAACGGTTCGCTCCTCCCGCCGATTATGGTGACAACCTCGTTGCCTGCTTCGGCGAGGGCCTTGGCGAGCGGATACAGGACGGCCGTTCCCACACCGCCACCTACGCACACCACCTTGCCCCAGTTTTCGATCTCGGTTTCTTCGCCCAGCGGACCGGCGACATCTCGCAGGTCCTGGCCTGTCTGCAGGTCCACGATCTGCTTGGTGCCTTTGCCAAGTGCTTGGATTATGAGCGTTATAGTGCCGGCGTCAGGGTCGGCATCTGCGATTGTAAGGGGGATTCTCTCGGCGCCTTCGCAGCATCTGACGATGACGAATTGCCCTGGTTTGCGGGCGGCGGCCACGCGTGGGGCGGAGACGACCATCTTGTGGACGTTGGGTGCGAGCACTTCATTGGAGGTTACTTCATGCATGGTTAATACCTTGTCATACGCGGGAATCCAAACGAACGTTAGCCACGCATAGTACCAGATCGAAACGGGGCGTCAAAGGTTCATGTGCCTTATAACACTTTACAGGAAGGTGTTATACGTGCAGCCGTTGGGGCGAGACGGGCGTGTTTCTGCCGCTATTGTAAAGGGTTATGCCGGCGGATTGTCGACAATCGACTATCCGAGGCGACTGCAAAAAAGTTGTTCATTCATGCAGGCAATGTGGATGCTTGCAGTGTTTGGGGCAGTATTGAAGGGATCTGGCACAATGGCACTGCCGTTATAGTTGTTGCTGTTGCCGTTGCTGTTCGGGCCGAAGGTCCGATGGGCAGTTAGCCGGGGGTAAGCTGCGACGTAAGTCGCGGTGCAGCCCCCGGATACAGCTCTCTATACTCCCCGGCCCGAAGGGCCGGGGGGAGATGCTGACTGCGAATTAACACGAATAATTGGCACAAAAGTTGCCCGGTTTCAGGTATCAACGCGCTGTTAAGCTTCTCTGGCCACCCCTTGCGGGGTTCTGAGCCTTGGTCTAATCCGGTTACATAGGTAACACATCAGTCCTGGCACATGGGTAACACT
>CBDUQP010000014.1:0-36400 GCA_965369385.1 uncultured Phycisphaerales bacterium | reverse complement strand
GAGCTGTATCCGGGGGCTGCACCGCGACTTACGTCGCGGCTGACCCCCGGCTAACCGCCCATCGGACCTTCGGCCCGAACGGCAAAAATGGCAAAACAGACGGCAACGATAGGAACAATTCAGACGCAATTGTCTGGTGTCAGAACACAGAGAAATCGTAACACTTTCTTAATTCGCCAGTTACAGACGGCAGTGCCATTGTAGCCTGTCCCCTTTTTTGCTCTGATCATACGATGTCAAACGGGTCGCGATCCGTAGCGGAAACGAACACATCCAGCTTGTCACACATTTGACTGATGCGATCTGCCAGCCTGTGCAGCGTCATACGCTCGGAATTCGAGTGCCCCACGCATACCACCGTCACACCGCTCGCGGCGGCAGCCAGTGCTTCGTGATGACGCATCTCGCCGGTCAGGAAAAACTCGGCCCCGCAGGCGGCGGCATCTTTCCACATCGATCCACACGCCCCCGCCACACACGCAGCCACACTTATCCGCCTTGTCTTGATTGCAGCAGGCTTCTGCCTTGGACCCGCCAGCAGCACCTTCGAGACTCCCGTGTGTTTCTTGATTCGCGAAATCAGCGTCGAAACACTAACCGGTCTGGCAAAACTGCCCACTCGCCCCATTCCCAGACCTGTGGCGTGCGCGTCGACATGGTATACGTCGATTGCGGGCTCTTCATAACTGTGAGCTGCCGCAATGGCTGCGCAAACGGCGGCCGCTGCACTGGTGGGGCAAACCATCTCCAGGCGGATCTCGTCGACTATCTCGTGAACGCCGCGCGTGCCAATCGTCGGCGAAGTGCCCGCACCAGCGCAGAACATTCCCGTCCCCGCAGATGCGAACGCACAATCGCGATAATCGCCAATTATTCCCCCGCCAGCTGCGAAAGCTGCCGACGACACGCCAGCGACATCATCCACGGGGCAGCATACCACTATTTTGCTCTGCTTCCGCGCTGCCGCCGGTTCGATCGGACGGTATTCTTTCAGGCCCATAGCGTCTGCGAGCACATCGTTCGTGCCGCCTTCGGCAGCGTCAAGCGCGGTGTGCATCGAGTAAACCGCGATGCCCTTGCGAATCGCCTCCAAGACTACCGGCTGGGCGGACGCTGTGATTCGAGATGCGGGTTTGAAGATCACCGAATGATACGCCATCACCATCTTCGCCTTGCGGCGGACCGCTTCGGCCAGTACCTGCTCGGTGAGGTCAATACAAAGCATCAGCTTGCCTGCGCTGTCGGCGAAGTCTCCCACGAGCAGACCTACATTATCCCAATCTTCGGCGAGCGTGGGATCTGCGATAGTCTCAAGAATATTAACGATGTCGGCAACCTTCATAGTGAACCTCCCGCGGGTTACTTACTGCACTCGGTATCCAGCAACTTGCTGTATGCGTCCATTATTCTGCGTGTGACCGGGCCGACCTTGCCATCACCAACTTCGTGGCGTTCGATCTGCACAACCGGGCGAATTCCGCTGCAACTGGCTGTGATGAACATTTCGCATGCTTCAAGCATTTCTTCTGCCACCAGCGGCTCGGTTGAGACGTATTCAATTTCCAATTCTTTGCAGATTTCCAACACGCACCCTCGCACTATGCCCGGCAGTACGGGTGTGTCCAGCGGAGGAGTATAAACCTTTGAGCCTCGCACAAAGAACACGTTGCAGAAGCACGCCTCGGCGAGATGCTCGCCGGTGGTGAACCACAATGCCTCCTCGGCACCATTGGCGGCTGCGATGCGGCGAGCCATGGTTCGGGCGAGATAGCATCCGGTTTTGTGCCCACCGATTGGGTGCTGAGTCGGCTGACGGAAGTCGGAGATAACAACTCTGACACCGTCTGCGTACCACTGGGGCGGATACTCCGCAAGCACATCTGCCGTCACGAGCGTGGTTGATGCCCCTTCCGCAGGATCGCCCGGGGTAACGGTGATCCTGACCATGGCATCGCTCAACTCGTTGGCCTTTAGCACCTGCCCGACAGCATCAGTGAGCGTTGCCTCGTCGACGCGGCAGGCGAAGGCGAGAAACTCGATGGTCTCCATGAGCCTGGCCAGGTGGCGATCAAGCCGAAAGACAACGCCATTACGAGCGAGCATCGTCGTAAACGTAGATGCACCATGAAGCAATCCGACATCACCAACAGAAACCTTCGCCTCAGAGGCCCGGCAGATTGCACCGTTCAGATAGACTTTTCTTTCAGACATTCTGCAAAGTCTACTTGCCCCAAAGCCAACAGGCAATCCTGCTTCGCTTTTCAAGCTTCGCAGGACAGGTCCTGCATTGCGTTTCCAAGCTGCACTGCACGAAAGCGGCGATGTTCGAACTGGCCATCGATTGCCTTGCATCAACTGGGTGCTATATGTTATCCATATGGTAAACATAGCTCAGAATCACACTGCTTGTTACACCCACTAACCGTAACGTAAGGTATCATATTCATTTTGGCAGTTTTTGATGGCCTTGAAGAGGAAATAGCAATGGGCTTGGGAAGCGTGATACGTACGCGTCGCAAAGAAAATGGTTTAACTCAGGACCAGGTGGCCTCCGCTGCCGGAATATCCAAACCGTATCTGAGCAATATCGAAAACTCCAAAACACGTAATCCACCAAGTGACCAAGTGTTGCGACAAATCGAGGGCGTCCTTGACTTCCTTCCAGACCAACTCACTGGTCTGGCCCATCGGGAAAAGACACCTGTCGATATCAGGCAGGAGCTTGAAGCTCTGCAAGCCCAAGTTGCTAACCTACAAGGTGTTGTGAAGGCATTTCTCGCAAGCGACATGCCCGGGCCCCAGGGCGTTGACCTCAGAAGCCTTGCCGAAAACCTGCATAATAGCGAAAACTCTTCGAAGCTTGACGCTGCAGGCAATGTTCCCGTTGTGAACAAGGTTGAGGCGGGATATCCCAAGCAGTTCGGCGATCTCAACTATCCCCCAAACGTCGCAAATGAATACATCAGATGCCCCGATATCCATGATTCACAAGCATTTGCAGCACGCGTTGTCGGCGACTCCATGGAACCCGATTACCACGAAGGCGACATCGTGATCTTCGCTCCCAACGCACAGGCAACTGAAGGATGCGACTGTTTCGTCAAGTTCGACGACGGAAGAACCACCTTCACCCGCATATTCTTCGACAACACACTTAACATACGCCTCCAACCAATCAACAATCGATACCCAGCCGAGATTATCCAACGACCCCAAGCCATCGGACTCTGGCCCGCAGCAATGCGAGTTCAACACCTGCTTCCCAAATAACCAAAAGAACCATCCAAAGCGTTAATGCCTATCCTATAACACCTTACGCCATACTTGCCCATACATAAAACGGGTAGCGTCCCCATTTGAAACGCTTCTAAAATGGGGACGCTACCCGTTTTAATGCACCTTTGTTCCGGATGGCGGGATTGGGCGGAGTTTGACGCGGAACTCACTCGCGCGTATCATTCGCCGAATGCCCGCAGTCCTCCACATTGTATCGCCCGACACTCCTTGCGAGATGATCGCCCAGGCCGCGCTTCTCGTCGGCGGCGAATCGGCGGCTGTGTCAATTACCTCACCCGTGGCAAACTGGCCTGCTGACGCCACCATCGGTATTGCCCCCGCCCCCATTAAACCCCGGCAGGTTCCCGCGCTTGCAAGCGGGTTCGACCTGGTCCACGCCTGGTCCCTATCCGCCGCCATCGCAGCCGCCGCCCATGGCAACTGCCCCATCGTGCTTTCGCTGCCGAGCTGTGGTAACGATCATGCATCAAAAGCCGCCATCGCAGGCGTATTGCAAGGCAAGTGGCATCTGACCGTACCCACCGAGGCATCCCGATCAAACGTGGCGAATCGCGCCGGAATCGCCAAAGCGGTCAGCGTTTTGCCCCCGGCTGTCATACCGCCTTCTGACCATGAAGATCGCCGCCTGAGTGCCCGAAAGAAACTTGGAATAGGCGACAATGAGATTCTCATAGTATCCCCCTCACCAATGATCCCATGCGCGGGGCACAAAGACGCGGCTTGGGGTTTCGCCCTGCTGATACGCGTCATGGGCAATCTGCGGATCACATTCCCGCAATCCGGCCCTTGCCGCAAAAGCGTACGTAAATTCCTTGCCGCAAGCGGTAGTGTGGACGAAGTGACTTTTCCAGAGGTCCCCTTGCCCCTGGAAGATACGCTCTGCGCGGCCGATATAGCGGCATTTACGCACACAGATGAATGCTGCATTTATTCGATGGCGGCTTCCATGGCTGCGAAAGTGCCCATGGTTGTGTCGAATCTGCCGCATATCAACGAATACGCAACTAATGAACAGAACGCATTGCTTGCCTCGACGGGCGATGTGCGGGAAATTGCGGCAGATATGCTTCGCCTTATCGACCAGAGCGATCTGGCGGGCTCGCTCGGGCGAAACGCCGCACAACTCGCAGGCGAGATATTCAGCCCACAATCCGCCAAAAACGCGTTATCGCAGATATATGGAGCAATGCGGCGATGACCCAATACGATGCCAGCACCTTGAAGCCGTCGGGCATATGAAGATATAATGCGCCCCGAGCCTGAACGCCCAATTACGTTACCCAGACCAAGAAACGCCAAACGTGCCATTAACGCAAACCGATAACAGTACAGCTATTAAACTCGCCGGCGATGTGCTCTTTGCAGGCGCCTCCAACCGGGGAATATTCGAACGCCACCTCCCCAGCTTCAACGAACCGGACGAGCCTGTCTGGAAAACGGTTAAATGCAATGTTTCGCGAACGGTTTACCGCGGCACGCTCGAAAATACGGATATTTACCTCAAACACTTCCACAAGGCCGGTTTTGGCCAGCGGCTCAAAGAGGCAATAGTCGGATCAGACGCGGATCGCGAGATACGCTCGGCCGTCCATCTGCGTGCAAACGGCGTAGCAACTCCCGAACCAATCGCCGCAGTGGGAAAGGGAGACGTTCAGTGGATCGCCACCAAGGCGGTACCGTCATCCCAGCCTGGAGACGCATGGTATGTCGATCAAGTGGCACGCGGCCCGGCGGGCAAGCGAGACATAGAACTCGCCCTTGTAGCCCTTGCCGAAATGGTCGCTAACATGCATACCGCAGGCGTTATACACCGTGATCTTCACTGCGGTAACGTGCTTGTGCGAACCGATGGCGAGACTCCCCGCCTTGTGCTGGTAGATCTACATCGCATCAAGCGGAGTCGCCATTTATCTCGCCGCCTGAAAGCTTCCAACCTTGGGCAGCTTCTGCACGATCGCCTCGATCGCTCCACCAGAACCCAGCAATTGCGATTCCTCAAGCACTACCTGCGTATTACCGGCGCGTCCGGTTCGCTCCGGGGATGGCAGGTGCTGATTTCCGAATCCGCACGCAAACACCGAAAACTATTGTATACCCAACGCGACCGGCGAATTCGAAAACGCAACCGATACTTCAGCCCCATTGAAACCGTATCGGGATGGAAGGGACGTGTAATACTCTCATCCAAGTGCATCCCGCCGGAATCGACGGCAGCAAAGGTCGAATTCAGCATGGACGACTGGTCCAAGGCACTTGCCGACCCGCCATCGCTGCTGACAGGCGAAGGAATTACGCTTGTCAAACAAAGCCCATCGGGAACGGTAGTGCGCCGAATGTTGAATGTTGGCGGGCACGATCTTGACGTCTACATAAAAGCACCACGCTGCAAAAAAGCATGGAAGAATCTGCTGGACTGCTTCCGCATGTCGAGGCCCTTGAAAGCATTCTGCTCCGGACACGAACTACTTACGCGAAGAATCGCCACCGCACTACCGCTGGCTGCCATAGAACGCAGAACCGGACCGTTCCTGTCAGAAAGCATTCTCATTACCGAGACCGTCGACGCCCCACAACTGAACCAGTTCCTGAACCCCAATATCGGCCCCAAAATGGACGCCAAACTGGCAAATTGCAGCCACGAAGAACTCCAGGAGATCGCCCAGTACACACTCGGGCGGCTCGGCCAGACCGTTCGTCTCCTGCACGACAACAGGTTCGCCCATCGCGATCTCAAGAGCGTGAATATCCTGGTACCGTGGCAAGCCAACGGAAGACCGGAGATACTGCTGATAGATCTCGACGGGCTGCGGAGGGTCCGCTACATAACCACCAAGCGTCGCTTCCAAGGCCTGATGAGACTCAGCGTATCACTGCTCGAAAGCCCGGCAGTGACGCTCCCCGGCCGGCTGCGAATGCTGCTGAGCTACCTTAGGCGTCCAGGCATGGGCAAGATCGAATTCAAACCATACTGGCGTACGCTGGAGCAGTGGTCCGCACAAAAACTCCGCCAGCAGATCAAGTCACGACGCAAGAGGCAGAAGACCGCCCGGAGGGCTGCGTCATGAGCCTGACGCCTCCGTTTGACTCCCCCAGCCGAGTCTGCCTGATAAAGCCAAGCGCTCTTGGTGATGTCGTAACGGCGATGCCCGTATTGCGGGGGCTGAAACGAACGTTTCCCGATGTGCATGTTTCGTGGCTGGTGAACTCAAACTGCGCGGACCTGATCGCCCACGATAGCGACATTGACGAACTGATACTCTTTGATCGCAAACGCCTGGGCAAGGCCTGGCGGAGCCCGGCGGCTGCGGGCGAACTGATCAGCTTTCTCAGGCGTCTGCGCAAGGGACGCTTCGACTGGGTGATAGACTTGCAGGGATTGTTCCGCAGCGGTTTCTTTGCCGCGGCAACGGGCGGAGACGTTCGGGCAGGATTCACGAACGCCAGAGAGCTGGCGACACTGTTTTACAACGTCAAAGTCGCCCCGCAAGCAACGCACACGGTAGATCGGAATATAGAGCTTGCCCGCTACATGGGCGTTGATGTCCGCGATGGCGACATGACGCTGCAAGTATCCCCCGGCGCGATGCAATTCTGGCAAGACCTGATGAATACAAATGGACTGGCGCATGAACGATATGTGGTATGCGTTCCGCCTGCACGCTGGAAGAGCAAAATGTATCCGCGGCGACACTGGCGGTCCGTCATCGCCGGGCTGCTGCCACAAACGAAGGTAGTCCTGATCGGTACCAATGGAGATCGCGAAATGTGCAGCCGCATATCCGAAGGCCTCGGCGATGGTGTTGTCAATATTACCGGGCAGACCAATATCCCGCAGATGGTGGCTGTGATAGCCGCGTCTGGTGGCGTGATCTGCTGCGACTCATCAGCCGCCCTGATCGCCCCGGCAGTGGGCGTGGCAGTGGTGAGCCTGATAGGCCCGACCCGCCAGGAGCGTACCGGACCCTATGGCGGATGTGCGATTGTATCACCGGCTGACTGCCAGGGATGCCTCAAGAGAGAATGTAGCCATATGACCTGCATGGAAATGATATCGCCTACCGATGTATTGAACGCAGGGGTGAAGATGCTGGAAACGCATGAAACCAGTAATGTATGTTAACGCGGCCGGACTACCGCGGTTTGTGAACCACCGGAAGACATTAAATTCGCAAGATTCGAAAAGTTCGGAATGAATAAATGCCACTCAGCTTCATAGCAAAAACGATCAAGAATTTCTTCATCTATCGTGTTTTCCACGTGGACGACACGCCGCATCGCATCGCGCTTGGCGTAGCCATAGGTATGTTCGTCACATGGACACCCACGATAGGTTTCCAGATGGCCCTGGTGGTGGCGTTGTCGTGGCTGCTCGGTGGCAACAAACTCGTAGGCGTACCGTTCGTGTGGATATCGAATCCGTTGACACTTTGGCCCATCTACTACCCCGGCTATGCTATCGGAAGATTCATCCTCGGAGGTGAGTGGCCTGAGCCTGACTTCATAAAAGCCATTGCCATGAACGGTTCATTCCTGCAACGCATAGAGACATGGTGGCGGGAAACCTACCACGTGCTCGCACCGCTCTGGCTGGGAAGCATTCTCCTCGGCCTGGCGATAGGCGCGGTTTCCTATGTGGCGATATACTACACCGTGATCGAGTACCGCAAAGCCGTCAAATACATTCACCAGCACCATCACCACAAACACCCCGCCGAGCCGCAACCCACACCCGCCGAGCCCAACGAGCAGGCACCCCAGAACCAATCCGCCCCCGATACCACCAGCGAACAGGCCGACAATAAGACCGACTGACCGCGCATATCCCGCCTGACACGCCTGACCTGCCTGCTCGATAGCACTCTCCCAGCCCAAGTGCCGACGTGTCTGCGCATCGCCAAAAAGGCACCATCGAATGCCCGGGCGGGCAAAATCCCCCCATTTTCCCCCAATTCCTTTATCCACAAACCATTAGACCCCAGAAACCCAATCTCCATAGGGGCAAAAATAAATACTTACACGAGATTTTCGCGCATTGTACAGATCGGAGAGGCTCGTATAATTAAGGTATACGATAAGGATAGTTGCAATGAGCGTTCAGCAACAACAACGAGTTTCGTCACTCCGCTTTTACCTTTATGATCGTCCTCTGCATCCGGAGCTGTTCGATATTTACCATGACCACCAGTTGGCCAAGCCCGGATACGAAGCACAGATATGGGTAACCGGGTGCACGCATGTTATCGGTTTCTATCGCGATAAGGAATCGCTGGTGGAAGTAACCGCCGACCTGCAACTGTCTCTGCCCCACAGAGGGCGGCTTCGCGAGTTGCCCTTCCGCGGCGAGCGTGCGCACGACTGCAAGCGAGTCAACGGTATCAACTACATGATGAACTTCCAGGTGGAGCGGATGAGCCCCATGGTGTACACACGCACTCATCACGAGCTGGCCAGGCACGGTGCAAAACGCGGTTTGTTCGTGCCGTTCCCAACATGGATGACCCATCCCCCGCTCACTCCTTTCTCTTATATAGACTACGAAGCCAGGAGTAACAGTCTGCACGTATTCACATTCCACGCCTTCCCCGACGATCTGACGATCGTCAAGACGCAGTCGATCTTCGAGCTGGCATAGTTGCTCCCCGCCTGCGCTACCGGCTGGGGATGCTTCCAAGGTTCCGCTGCGCGGCCGCGGGTTTACACACGTCCACATCTCGCTGCCGACGCACTTGGTGAAATCCACGCCCCGTGCGGGTACAATCACCTGCTGCATTGGCAGGCATATTGACTTTTCAGGGATTCTCCAAGAGCATCTCAAGGGTTCACCGATTTTCAAGGACATGCAAATGAACAAGCATCTGGGTATCTTTCTCGCCGGCGTAATGATTGTATTACCGCTGGCTGCGTGTGCATACATCTTGATAGCCTTCGATAATCTCGGGCGTTCACTGCTAACGATCCCAATCCCGCCGGGGCTGGGCGCAGTGGGCCTGCTGGCTGCGATCTACCTGGTGGGACTGGCTGCGAAATTTTGGGTGTTCAGGATTATATTCCAACTCGTGGAAGCAATCGTATCAAAGCTGCCGGGAATCCGTCTGGTCTTCGAATCCGTACGCGATCTGCTGCAACTGTTCGGAGGGAAAGACTCCATGGGCAAAGTCGTGCAATACTGCCGCGCCGAGTCGGGCACTACCTGCCTGGGGATCCTCACCAACGAAAAACCACCTTACGGGCAGATGGATGGCGCGGACAAAGTTTCGGTCTACCTGCCTTTCACGTACATGTTCGGCGGGATAACCGTCTACTGCGACCGGGCCGAGGTTACCGAAATCGACATGCCCGTGGAGCAGGCCCTGAAACTATGCGCGACGGCATTCGTCATGAAGAATAACGGGGAAAACCCCGCCGACAAAAAGTGAACCACAAACTAGGGACGGTGCCTTATTTAAATAGGAATAGGCGAATTAAATAAGGCACCGTCCCTAATTAAGAGATTCCGCACGATTACCTTACCTCGCGTGGCGAATCGCCTGGTGTATCTCTTCGATCACCTCGTCTGGGTGAGCTATCTCGTCCCACTGCGCACCGGCTACCGGGCCGCTGGAGTCACTGAATATCACGTTGCCCAGGTGCAGGCTTCGCTCGGCGAGATTCGACGAAAGCGAAACTTCCTTTATGTCCTTCAGCATGCAACCCGCCACAGACATCTTCACCAATGTACGCACACACATTACACGCCGGTTCGTCAGCACGTACAAGGTTCCGCCCCACTGACAACACGATATCGCCAACCTCACGAATGCAACCAGCACCGCAGCCGTCACTACCATCGGCTCACGCAAATACAACCCCGCCGCCGCAATCGCCAACATGGCAAGCTGCACTGCCGCTGATGACAGCAATATCGACAGACCACTCGGCTTGATCGCAAGAATCACTAACTCCCCATCGCTCAACAGGTCCTCAAGAACCGCAATCCTGTTCAGCGGTGATGTACTCGCATCGGGAGTTGTGGGAGGAGTCATACTCGCACCTCCTGGCCGGTATCATGCTCCGTCAATACGCACAGGTCCGGAAGATTGCGGTACAGATCGTCGAAATCCAAACCGTATCCAACCACAAACATATCCGGAATATCGAACCCGACAAAATCCACCTCGTCCCGCTCAGGAACGTCAGGGCGATCCTTGCGAAGAAAAACGCATGTCCTCACGCTGGCCGGCTTCATGTCTTGGCAAAACTCCATGAGAAAATCAAATGTCCTGCCACTGTCAAGTATGTCGTCTACGATAAGGATATGCCTGCCCGCCAGATCGCCGGCCGGCGGCATGGTAAGCTGCGGACCTTCTGAACGCGTAGCAGTTCCCGGATACGAACAGACGTTCACCACGTCCAATCGAATCGGCATAGATAGCTCCCGCACCAGATCGGCAAGGAATATGACCGAACCGGTCAAAACCCCCACTACCGTAAGCTCACAACCAGCGTAGCAGGCATTGATATCGACGGCGAGCTGGAAAACCCGCTGTGCAATCTGCCGACGGGGAACTAACACCCTAACATCATCAGTACTGCCCATTCTTGCCCTGCTCCCGGCGCTATAATTCCCGTGATATGCGTGTGCTTAATATGCAGGCTGATGGTATCCCAAACATCTACGGTTTGCAATGCCCCGAAAATACATAACATCTTGACTTTTGCGGGTACGAAGTGCCTAATAGCGGGCTAGGGAGCAGCGTTAATGCGCTTACACGAAATGCACTTACAGACTTTGAGGAAGGAAAAACGAATGAAGAAACTGCATTGGACGATCAGTGTTGCTTTGCTTTTGTCGATGACATGCGGAGCGATGGGCAAAGCCGGAGCGGTTCTGGACAAGTTGCCTGCCGACTCAGTAGCGTTTGTCGTAGTCAATGACATGAACGCAACCGGAACACGCGTGGACAAGCTGCTGACCAGCATGGGCGTCGGCCCGATGATCGGGATCATGCCGGGCGGACCCACTTCGGATGTCAGCCAGGCTCTTACCATGCTTCAGACGCAAATGAAGCTCGGGGAAGGCTTCGATCCCAACGGCGGGTTCGCCGCAGCCATCCTGGACCCCGCCAAGTTCGGCATGGACATCCCCGCGATGGTGCAAGCCGAGATAGATGGCACATCCACCGCAACCAAAAAAGACGTACTGAGCAAACTCCCGATGATCATGTACCTGTCGGGATCAAGCCTTCAGGGGATATTCACTGAACTGGAAGTGACCACAGAAGACGGTTTCGACGTAGCCGACGTGGACGGCGTGAGCCTCTACGCCAAGAGCGTTGACGGCTATGTCGTGATGTCCTTCAACAAGAAGGCACTGGTAGCTGCGCTGGCCGGGCCGAAGGGCGTAGCAAAGGTGACCGCTGACGAAATGAAACTCGTCAAGGGCGGTGATTTTTCGTACTGGATCAACATCAAGGCCCTCAAGCCGACAATAGACAAGCTGCTGAAGATCGCCAAGACGGAAATCGACAAGGAGATGAAGCAGCACCAAGGCCGCGGCACCACTATGGCCTTCGGCATAGCCTCCGGCGGCATGAATCCTGCCGATTTATTCGACCTGTACTTCAAGCTGTACGAGACGGTGGTGGCGGATATCGACAGCGGGGCAGTCGCGGCCTCGCTGAAGAAGGAAGGCATCTTGGTGGAAGAAATCATCACTGCCGACCCCAAAAGCCTCCTGGGACGCATGCTGAAAGAAGCCGAAAGCCTTGAAGGCGGACCGAAACTGCTGAATTCCCTGCCCTCAATGCCATACGTGCTGGCAGTCGGGTCAGCACAGCCTTCAGGCAAAGCCTTCACTGAATTTTCTGAGAAGATGAACAAGGTGATCCTGGGCTCGTCCTTCTACGACAAATTCGACAAGAAGATCATTGAAGGAATGGTGGAACGCTCAAAGGATGCCGCCGGTTTGATAACCGAGTGCCAGATGGTAATGGGCGGCGCCCCCGAAGGCAGTGGCATATTCGGCATTGGCGTAGTCTACAAGACCACCGATTCTGCCAAGCTGATGAAGATGATACACAGAGAAGTTCCGACGTACAACGAGCTCATCAGCAAGTTGGTCGCCAAGGAGATGGCAGACAAAGCCGACGCTCCTATAATAAGCATCACGATCCAGAAAGGCGAAGAGAAGATCGCCGGCGTGAATGTTGATGTTATCAAGGTTGCTGTCCCCGCGCTGACCAATATGGCAGCGAGTGGCAACTCTGAGTTAGACAAACTGGCCAAGGCTCTGGGCGATGACAAGTTCGCCAAGGATAGAACGTTCAGGGCGTTCCTGGCTGCTCCCGATAAGAACACCGTTGTCCTCACATTCGGCGGCGGCACTGCGTTCTGCACCCAAGCCATCAAGGCATCAGCAGGCAAGGGTCCGATCGCCATGGAGGCCGGCACCAAGTCCGCCCTCAAACACCTGCCCGCCAACCCGACAGTGATAGCCCTGTTCAACGCCACCAACCTCGTGGAGGCTGTGAAGACCGGAGCAATCGTAATGACGGGCCAGCCTCTCCCGATTGCGATTACCTTCACCGGACAGACTCCGCTGGCAGTAGCTGGCTCGATCAAGGGTAACTCAGCCCGCGCGGGGCTGTATATCCCCACCAGTCTGCTTGTCGACATTTCCAGGTCGGTAATGACAATGATGATGGGCGGAATGATGGGCAGTAGCAGCCAGCCGAGTGGTCCCCCTCCCGGCGGTTTCTAAACCGTTGCCCGCAATAATATGACACACTGACGAAAACAGGCCCGGAAGTTTACGCTTCCGGGCCTGTCTCAAGAAAAAGAAAAAAGGGGTCAGGAACCTTTTAGAGACTGACAATATAGGCCACAGAGAAGCTTTAAAAGGTTCCTGACCCCTTTTTCACGCTTACCCCAAATCCCAAACCAAATCGACCAGCATACGGTCCAGCAGTATTTGTGACATCCGCTTCAGGGCGGGTTCGTCTACTTTCCTGACTTCCGCGTTGGGACACCCTGATTTCAACGCGGGTGATAGATCAGGTCGTAGAGTTGCTGCTGGTCAGCGTCCATCTGCAATAAAATCCGCTGTTCCTCCGCTTCATTCGGATACCGGAACGTCATTTCATACATTGTCTGCGTCAGCTCGGAGGCTCGTTTGGGACTCATTGCGATGCCGGCTTCAGCCAGCCGACGTTCCAGTTCCTTGTAGATCGTGTACGCAACAAAAGCCACCAGCACATGAGCCTCAATCCGTCGTCGGAGCCGGTGATACATCGGCCTAATCCGCAAGTCCGTCTTGGATATTCGGAACGCCCGCTCGAAGAAAAAAGGGGTCAGGAACCTTTTAGAGACTGACAATATAGGCCACAGAGAAGCTTTAAAAGGTTCCTGACCCCTTTTTCACGCTTACCCCAAATCCCAAACCAAATCGACCAGCATACGGTCCAGCAGTATTTGTGACATCCGCTTCAGGGCGGGTTCGTCTACTTTGTGGCTCTGAAAATCCCTGACCGCCTGCAAACCGAGCGGGCCGAACTTCCTCAGCGAAGTAACATGCAACTGTGCTCGTTGCCTCTTGCCGTCGGTCATATCAAGGCAATAATTCACCACAAAGTGGTGGAGGTCTTCCACTTCCAGACTGTCGCGATGCTCCAGCGGAATCGGCACCTCGGTCTTGCAGGCCTTCATCAAGTCCTGCTCACGTGACTTGTGCAAGTCTTCAACCGCAGCCGTCCGGCGTTCTTCCTCCATGTCAATCGGAGCTATGTCCAGAATCTCGTTCTCATCCACCTTGCCGGCCACGTAGGCACTCTGCCCACAAAGAGGGCAATCGCCCCGCTTTCCGCCCGCGGAATCCGGAAGATCTGAATATCTGTGACAATGCTGACATAAAAAACGAATCGTCATACTTACTCTCCATATCGCCTAAAGCTATAGACGTCCAACCATTACAAGAACAGCACAATAGCCCATTGCATCCCACCGGTACAAAACTACTCGCCCATGGCCTTGATAATCAGACGCTTAGGACGCCGGCCATCGAACTCAGCGTAATATACCTGCTGCCACGGGCCCAGGTCCAGACGACCATCCGTTACCGGAACGATAACCTCGTGATGAAGCAGCAGGTTCTTCAGGTGCGCATCTCCGTTGGTCTCGCCGGTCATGTGGTGGCGATAGTCCGCATTGAACGGGGCGAGCTTCTCCAGCCATTCATCAATATCCGCAATCAAACCGCTTTCGGCATCGTTCACGTACACACCAGCAGTAATGTGCATCGCCGATACCAGCACCATGCCCTCCTGGATGCCGGCATCTGCCACCACGTCTGCCACCTTGTCGGTAATATTGATGTACTCCCGTTTACGGGAAGTGTTGAATGTCAGGTACTCTGTCTTGAATTTCATTGCGCTATCCTTCCTGAACCACTCTTCACGATCTGCGTTATTCTCACAATTTGCGAGCCGACTGCCTCAACGCGGCAACCGACGATTGGCAGAAACTACCTGAATCCGCCACGAAACAACGTGCCAACTGCCGTCATCACTATGCCCGCTAAGAAGATAGCCCAACCATACACGAAGCCGAGCATTACCACGAACTTAATGATGAGCAGAAATGCTCCGATAGCCAACACCCCGCCACCCACAGCAGTCAGAGACCGGCCGAATCTGTATCGATCAAATGCCATTCGAATCCTTTCTGAGCATCATCCGGTACGTACTATACCTAATATGATAACGATAGACTGGAATTGAACAAGCCTTCACAATACTATGCTGAGTTCTTATGACTATCAAAAACGTTGCAAAACTCGTCTCAAGTGAGCTCCTGCCACGCATCCGCCAGCCCGGACAGTATATTGGACTGGAGATAAATGCTTGCTGCAAGAACATTAACGATGCCGAAGTTACCGTTGCGCTCGCATTTCCGGATAACTACACCATCGGTATCAGCCATATGGGCAACCAAGTGCTGTACCACATGCTCAATAAAATCGAAGCAGTAGTCTGTGACCGGGCATACTGCCCGAATATCGATGCCGAGCAGGTTATGAGGGATCATGACATCCCGCTTTTCGGCTGGGAGAGTCGCTGTGCGCTGCGGGATTTCGATATTATCGGCTTCTCACTGGCCTACGAGGCGTGCGCGACCAACGTGCTGACAATGCTCGACCTGGCCGGCATCCCCCTGCATAGCACAGACCGAACCGCAGACGATCCCATCATCATCGGCGGTGACGCCTTTGCCGACTCGCCCGAAGCGGTGGCCGAGTTCTTTGATATATTCATCGCCGGCGAAGGTGAAGAGCCGCTGACCGAATTCGTCCAGTTGGTCAAGAGCGCCAAGCAAACCGGCATGAGTCGCGACGACATCCTCCTGCAGGCAGCAAAGACCATCACCGGCGTCTACTGCCCGCGATTCTACGAACCCCAATACAACCCGGACGGCACGCTGGCGGCGTTCGGGCCCACTCGCGACGATGTGCCCGCCGTAATCCAACACGCGACACAAGCAGATTTCGCCACCTCGCCCATGGTAGACGCACCGCTCGTGCCGCTTTCAGAAGGTGTTCACGAACGGGTGATTATCGAAATCATGCGGGGCTGCCCAAATGGCTGCCGCTTCTGCCAGGCCGGCCACGCTCGCCTGCCACTGCGATACCGCTCGGTAGACTGCATCATGGACTACGCCCGCCGGGCACTCGCCGCTACAGGCTACTCCGAGATTTCGCTGCTGAGCCTGTCTACCAGCGATTATCCGCACCTCGATGAACTCATCGAACGCCTGAATACCGAGTTTTCGGGCAAGAATATATCAATCTCCCTGCCCAGCCTCCGCGTAGACAGCCAGCTCCAGCAATTGCCCAAGCTAACGTCATGCGTCCGAAAAAGCGGATTCACCATCGCAGCCGAAACCGCCCTGCCAAAAATCCGCAAGGCCATCGGCAAAGACATCTCAGATGACGATATGATCGCGGGCGTCCAAGCCGCCTACCACGCAGGATGGAAGAGCGTGAAGGTCTATTTCATGGTCGGCTTTCCCACAGAATCCCAAGAGGATATCGAAGGAATCGTCAAACTGTGCAAACGTCTATCGTGGACCAGAAAAGCGGTGGACAATCACAAAGGCGCCATCTCGGCCAGCGTCTCGTGGTTCGTACCAAAACCGCACACACCGATGCAGTGGACCGCCATGCAAGACTTCGACTACTTCATGAAAATCCGCAATGACCTGCGAGATATGTCGAAGAAATCCCCCGTGACCGTGAAATTCCACTGGATCGAACGCAGCCATCTGGAAGTTGCACTCTGCCGTGGCGACAGACGAATGAGCAAAGTCATAGAAGCCGCATGGCGAAACGGCGCACGCATGGACGCATGGAATGAACACTTTAAGTGGGAACACTGGACGGCCGCGTTCGAGGAAACCGGTATAGACCCGGCCTTCTATCGCCGCGAAATAGCACCCGACGAAATCCTCCCCTGGGCACACATACAGTGCAAACACGATCACGCATGGCTCGCAGAACAACGCGAACAAATGCAGGCAATACTCAACGAAGAGTAGAGTTCCGCCGCGTAGAGCCCAAAAACCGGCCACGCTAATCCCAAATCAACTCGGCGGCATCAAATACCGGACCGTCCGTGCAGCATAACTTATACTGCCAGCCCTTTTCGGTATCGGATGGGTCCTTCGTCTTGCACACGCACGACTGGCACGTGCCCATGCCACAACCCATGTAACGTTCCATCGATACCTGACATTCCACACCCGCAGCCGCGCATATGTCCGCCGCGCCGTGCATCATCACTTCCGGCCCGCATGTGTAGACAACCACATCGGCGCTGGCATCACTCTGGACCGCAAGCCACTTCGCCAACGCGTCGCACGTGAAACCCTTCATGCCGATACTGCCATCATCGCTTGTTATCATCGCAGCCGCGCCGCTTCGTGAGAATTCCTCCACGCACATGGCAGGCTCGCCTTCGGCGCTCGGCGTCTCGGTGAGCGTCAGCGGCAGAAAGTCCTTTGTTCGAACCCCGCAAATAGCGACCGCCTGCTTACCGGCAGCCGCCAGCGCCTCGGCAGTGTATATCATCGGAGGAATGCCCACCCCACCGCCGACGAGTACCGCCAGCGGTTTGGTATCCGAAATCCTGAACGCGTTGCCCAGCGGACCAAGCACGCTCAGCATCCCGCCCACCTGCTCAGCCGCCAGCAGCCGAGTTCCATCACCTATCACGCGATAGATAATATCCAGCTCCACGCCACGGTCAGTATCGCGCCGACCGGCCAGGCTCAGCGGGCGACGCAACAGCGGCTGGGCGTTCACCAGTTCCGGCTGCGTTATCTTGGGCCAGTTCCCCTCGGATACTTCAATCACCTGGGGAGTTTCGCTGCTGACTCCGCGGGTACACTGCAACTGGACAAACTGTCCAGCAGCCGTCGGCGGAAACTTCCGCAGCAGCAGCGTCAATAAATAATGCTCGCTGCATAGAGGCTCGTTCCGCGTGATTTCCGCATCGAAAACGCCACGCGCCGACTGGCTGCTATTCGTATCTGACATCACTTTCTTTCCTGACTTTCTGCACAGAATTTCCCCGGCAGGCGTTATACGGGGCATTGCCCTCGCCGGATATCCGATTATACGCCTGCCGGCCGGGCGCACAAGACCGGCGGTGCCATATCATTGACACCACCGCCGCGTGTGCATACTATCGCGTCAGAAGGAGTCTGACAGATGGCCACCAAAAAGACCAGTAAGACCACCAAAACCAAAAAGATCGCCAAGAAGACCGCCGCCCCAAAGAGTACCGGGAGTGCCGGAAAATCATGGCACGGGCGCCTCACCGCCACCGCCGATGCCGCCACCGCCCAACTGCTGGCGTCGCTCGATATAGACCAGGCACTCTGGCGATACGATATCGTCGGTTCGATCGCCCACGCCCAGATGCTGAGCGAGCAAAAACTCATAAGCACAAAAGAGTTCCGCACCATCAAGCAAGGGCTGCTTGATATCGCCACCAAGCTCGAAGCTGGCAAGCTGGCGATGCCCATCGAACTTGAAGACATTCACATGGTCATCGAGAAGAACCTTATCGACCTCATCGGCCCGGTCGGCGGAAAGCTGCACACCGGCAGAAGCCGCAACGACCAGGTCGCCCTCGATCTGCGACTCTGGGCCCGCGACGCGGCCGAGGATGTGCGAGATCTGATAGTCAATCTCCAGAAGGCGATGGTAACGCTGGCGGAGAAATACGATGACCTGGTCATCCCCGCCTATACGCACCTCCAGCGAGCCCAGCCGATAATCGCCGGCCACTCTGTCCTGGCGTATGTGGAAATGCTCGACCGCGACGCCGAGCGTCTTGTGGACTGTCGCAAACGCATTAACGTGTGCCCGCTGGGCAGCGGCGCGGTGGCTGGTACGTCTCTTGGGCTCAATCGCGAGCGAACGGCAGAGCTTCTGGGCTTCAGCCAGATCAGCCGCAACAGTATCGACGCGACGTCCGATCGTGATTTCCTGGCAGAGCTGTGCTTCGCCTGTGCGATGCTGGGCGTGCACCTGTCGCGATGGGCGGAGGATTGGATCATCTACTCCACCACGGAGTTTGGCATGATAGAACTGCACGATGCCTACTGCACGTCAAGCTCCATGATGCCGCAGAAGAAGAACTCAGACACGCTTGAGCTGATTCGCGGAAAAAGTGCGACCGCGATTTCGCAGCTTGTCGGAATGCTCACGCTCATCAAGGGTCTGCCGCTTGCCTATAATCGTGACATGCAGGACGACAAGCGTTTTGTGTTCCCCGCTATCGACGCTGCAAGGCAAACACTGAAAGTGGCGGCCGGCATCGTGAGCACCACGAAATTCAAAGCCAACCGGATTAGCTCCCAAATAGACGAAGGCTTCCTCGACGCGACTGCCCTTGCCGAATACATCACCAGCAAGGGCACACCCTTCCGTACCGCACACCAGATAGTCGGCAAACTGGTCGCGCGGGCGGACAAGGAAGGAAAAACGCTGGCTGAGCTTGGCGTAGCTGCCCTGGCGGAATACTCCGATGCGATAGACGCCGACGTCATCGAATATCTTGGCGCAGACAACGTCGTCAAGCGATACAGCCCCGACGGCGCAGGCGGGAGCAAACAGGTGGCTGACCAGATAGAACACTGGAAATGCAAGCTGGGCTAAGTGGCTGACAATGCGTGAATCGAATTACATAGACTGGATATGCGCACAGAACGAGTGCGACCCGTCGACAGTTCCTGTCGGGCCGGGAGACGATTGCGCAATCGTCAATATCGGCGATGAGCCTATGTGTGTCTCGGTGGACCAGTTGCTCGATGGTGTCCATTTTCACCTTGACGAACTCGGCCCGCGTGCCGTCGGCAGAAAAGCAATGGCACGGGCACTTTCGGATATCGCCGCAATGGCTGCCACCCCCACAGCAGCCGTCGCAAGCGTAGCTCTGCCGCAAGGGTTCTCAGAAGATGACGCCCGCGAACTATACGCAGGCAGACGTTCGGTGAGCGATGAATTCGGCTGTCCCATGGTCGGCGGTGATACCGGCGCGTGGGGCCAGAAGCTCGCAATCAGCGTAACCGTTTTCGGCAGGCCAGACGGAATTGCCCCGGTTCTGCGAAGCGGCGCTAAAGTCGGCGATGCGATATGCGTTACGGGCAGTTTCGGTGGCGCGTGGCAGAGCGACCGCCATGTGACATTCACGCCGAGAATTCGCGAAGCACGTCTGCTCGCCAAGCGATATGATCTCCATGCGATGATAGACGTCTCAGACGGGCTGGCGATTGACCTGTCACGCATCTGCAACGCATCCGGCGTGGGCGCTTCGGTAGAATCCACAAGCATACCCATCGCCCCAAACGCATCCGGCACGCGAACAAACATCACACCGCTACAAGCAGCCCTTACCGATGGCGAAGACTACGAACTTCTATTCACCCTGCCACCCGAGCAGGCCCGCCGCCTCGTGCAGGATCAACCGCTTGATGTCACCATTAGCTGCATCGGGCACATAACCCAAGAGCAACCCGCAGACAATCTCACCATCACAGGCGCAGACGGAACGATCAATCCGCTGGCCGCCGAAGGATGGGAGCACCACACCTGAACACCAAACCTGGCCGACCAATGACCACTCCCCACGAAACATCCGAAACCTTCACGAGCAACAGTCCCGAAGACACCTACGCAATCGGACAGGAACTCGCCAAACGCCTTAAAACCGGCGACTGCCTGGCATTGGTGGGTGACTTGGGAGCGGGCAAAACCGCCATCGTTCGCGGCTTGGCGATCGGGCTTGGCCTGGACGATCCGCGGATGGTTTCCTCGCCCACGTACGTACTCGTGCAGGAGTATCCGGGACGAGTGCCCATCTTCCACCTGGACCTGTACCGCATGGTAAGCCCGGCTGTGGAGCTGTCCGAGCTTGGGCTCGATGAGATGCTCGAAGAAGGCGTAGTGCTCATCGAATGGGCAGATCGGGCCCGAGGCGCACTGCCAGCGAACCACATAACGCTGGAGTTCGAAATAACCGGGCAAGACTCCAGAACGCTAACTCTTTCCTAAGGCAACCCTTACCAACCCCACCAGCGAACCCGACATCCACACTGCTTGCCTGTCAAAACCCTTGATATGCAGGGGGTTTTGGGCTATTCTTGGCTGCTTATTCTTTAATCAGGATTCGACCCATGCAAGAGGCAATTGCCAAAGCCAACACGCTCATTGAAGCGAGATCATACATCCAGTCGTTCGCAGGCAAGATCGTCGTGATAAAGATCGGCGGATCGATCATGGACGATGACCAATCCCTCAAGGATATGCTCACCGACGTACTCTTCCTCAGCGCGGTCGGTTTGCGGCCTGTGATCGTGCACGGCGGCGGCAAGGCGATATCCAACGCGATGGATGAACGGGGTTTGGAAGTCCAGTTCGTCCAGGGACGTCGCTACACCGATCAGCGAACACTAACGGTTGTGGAGCACGTGCTTTGCAGGGAGATCAATGAGCATCTTTCGGAGCTTATTGACTCGCTGGGCGGAAAGGCCATGAGTCTTCACACGCTGTCCAGTTGTGTACTGTTCGGCGAGAAACTGTTCCTCGAGCATGAAGGTAGAACAGTGGACCTCGGCTCGGTGGGCAAGGTGACCAGCGTCAATAGCAGGCTCATCGAGCTGCTGTGCAACTCGCAGGCAGTGCCCGTTATCGCCCCGCTCTCGATCGATCGAATGGGTGCCAAACTCAACTGCAATGCAGATACCGCCGCCGGCGAAGTGGCTGCGGCACTGAAGGCCGAGAAGCTGGTAATGGTCTCCGACACGCACGGAATTCGTCAGAACGTGGATGACGCCGACAGCGTTGTCTCACGGGCGACGGGCGAGGAAATCCGTGAGATGATAGCCTCCGGGACGATTTCATCCGGAATGCTTCCGAAAGTGGAAGCCTGCCTGAGAGCACTCGAATGCGGAGTGAACAAGACGCACATTATCGACGGTAGATTCAGCCATTCCCTGCTGCTGGAGATATTCTCCGACAGCGGAGTCGGCACGTTGATTCAACAATAACCAACACGCCACTGCGCCGCTGACGATATCGTTGGTTATGGGGCTCGCAGCGGCAAAAGAGGGCGAATTCAGGCCATGAACAAGCACTTTATAAACCTTTCGGATTTCTCGTCGACACAGTTGGCGTTTCTGCTCAACAAGGCCATCGAAGACAAGAAACTCTTCCGCAGCGGCAAACTGCCCGCATCTCTGAACAACAAGACACTCGCAATGATCTTCGAGAAGCCATCGCTGCGAACCCGCGTTAGTTTTGAGACCGCAATGACACAACTCGGAGGGCACGCCATATACCTGACACAAGCCGATATCGGCTTGGGCACACGAGAACCGGTCTGCGATATTGCACGCGTTCTTGGCAGAATGTGTGACGGAATCATGGCCAGAACGTTTGCTCACGCCTCGGTGGAGGGCCTGGCAGAACATTCACCCTCGCCGGTTATCAACGCACTGAGCGACCATTCCCACCCCTGCCAGGCCATGGCAGATCTGATGACCGCCATGGAGCAATTCGGCAATCTGGACGGCCGGACCCTGACGTTCATCGGCGACGGTAACAACGTAGCTAGAAGCCTTGCGGTGGCATGCATCCAGCTCAAAATGAATTTCGTTCTCGCCTGCCCGGAAGGTTACGAACTGGAAGATGATTTCATAACCAACCTGCAAAAAGAAGCTGGACCGCAGGCCATACGCATTACCAGCGACGTTCGCCAAGCTGCTTCCAATGCTGACGTGATCTATACCGACACATGGATTTCCATGGGGCAGGAAGAGGAGAAGGAACGCCGTCTGAAAGACTTCGACGGCTTCCAGGTCAACGAGACGCTCATGGCTTGCGCTGCCGACAATGCGATTGTCATGCACTGCCTGCCAGCCTATCGCGGATATGAAATTACCGACGAAACATTCGAGAAACACGCCGATACGATCATGGAAGAAGCCGAAAATCGCCTTCATTTCCAGCGAACACTGCTGGACGTACTGCTTGGCGACGGCGGCGTGGCTTCCATGTAATTCATCCAATCAAACCAATATTATAAGGACGCAACGTGGCCAGATCCAAACGACATGACGGCAGAACCGCCTCACAGATGAGAACGGCAAATATCACTCCGGGATTCGTCGCAAATGCCGCGGGTTCTTGCCTTATGGAAATGGGCAATACTCAAGTCATCTGCACCGCCAGTTTCGTCAATGAGCTTCCGCCATGGCGTAAGCAGAGCCAACTGGGATGGGTGACCGCCGAATACGGTATGCTCCCGGCGTCCACTTCTACCCGCAAACGCCGACCGACCGGTAAACCGGACGGCAGAGGTGTTGAAATCCAACGCCTGATCGGACGCGTCTTGCGCAGCGTTGTCGATTTCAAAAAGCTCGGGGCCAATACCGTCTACCTCGACTGCGACGTACTGCAGGCAGACGGCGGCACAAGAACCGCCTCCATCACCGGGGCATACGTGGCGCTCGCTATCGCGATAAACAAAGCCGCCAATGACGGACTGTGCAGCCGCCGGGCTCTTACCACGCAAGTTGCCGGCGTCTCTGTGGGAATCGTCGACGGACAGGCAGTACTTGACCTGGACTACGTTGAGGACTCCGCCGCCGACGTTGACATGAACATCGCCATGCAGCCGCGAGGTAAATTCGTGGAAGTGCAAGGCACAAGCGAACAGACCCCGTTCGACGCGGACCAACTGCAGCAAATGCTGGCCCTCGCCAAACGGGGTATCGCAAAACTCTCATCACTGCAAAAACAGGCTATTAAAGAGGGAGGCTGACATGAAGCACCTGACGACAATGTTCCTGTTGGTGACATCACTGCTGATTAGCGGATGCGGAGGAGGATCCATAGCGAGCCACTTTGGCGGTGGAGGCACGGCCGGGGCCACTGGCGAATACACCATCCTCCTGTACACGATTAACGGTCCGGACCATGTTCGCAACAGCATTAAGATTAAAAAGCAGACCATTAAAAAAACCGGCTGGCGCAATATATACGTAAACCACAAGGACAGCCGCACTGAACTTCGGTGGGGAAGCTATGACACCGTGACGGACGCTGCTAATGATTTGAACACGGCACGAGCGTGGAAGACCGACAAAGGTTTGCGAGCCTTCAGGGGTGCCGATGTCATTCCCATCTCCGGAAAGCCCATCGGCAATCCCGAGTGGGACATATCGAACGCCAGGGGATCATGGACCGTGTTGATAGCCCTGTTCATTGACTCCCCCGAGAATCGTGTTGTCGGCAGGTTGAGGAAGGAACAGGCGGCTATATATTGCAAATGGCTTCGCAAGAAGGGCTTTGAGGCCTACTATCAACACAGACGGGCAAGATCCAGAGTAACCATAGGAGCTTTCCCCGAAGACGCAGTAATCATGAGGAAAAACCCGATCCCTAACCAAGAGGACAAGGACGTGCTGGCGTACTCCTCGGCGGTTGTAAACAAGACAATGGCGAAGATCATGAACACGAAGGAACCCCCGCTTCGCCACCTCATTGTTAACGGACGATCCGAAGTTGCCTGGCAGACACTGCCCAACGGCAAGAGGCAGAGGATTACCACCCGAACCTACCCCATGAGAATACCCAATGTCACCGATGCCCGATAATATGAATAATCCCGAAATCGTCCTGGCCACTAGAAACCCAGGAAAGCTGCGCGAAATTCGCGAGGTGCTGGCCGAAATGCCCGTGACAGTGGTCGGCCTCGATGAAGTCTGCGACGTGCCCGAGCCAGAGGAAACTGGAGCAACCTTCGCCGAAAACGCGATACAAAAGGCCCTCTACTACGCAAAGGCTACAGGAAAGTGGTGCCTCGCCGACGATTCCGGACTCGTGGTTGACGCCCTCAACGGGGCGCCCGGAGTGCACAGTGCCCGTTACGCAGCCGATGGCCTGCCGCCGTCAACGCCCAGGGATATCATCGACCAGGCAAATAATGACAAACTGCTGGATGCGTTGTCAGGCGTGAGCGACGAAAACCGCTCCGCCCGTTTCATATGCCATCTCGCCCTCGCACGCGGCGAAGACATTCTTCTGCAAACAAACGGAAAAATAGAGGGACGCATCGGACATGCACCAGCCGGCGATAACGGTTTCGGATACGATCCCATCTTCTGCATACCCCAACTCGGATGCTCCACCGCCCAGCTTCCCCCACAACAGAAGAACTTCCTGAGCCATCGCGGCCTGGCTGTTCGCCAGTTTGCGATGATGCTGCAAGACTACCTTGTTTCTTTGTAACAGGAAGAATGTCAGGTAGTAACCTGCCCGCAATAGCAGACAGGCAACGACTTACGAGTACTAAGACCGACAGAATCTCCATTAGAAGAACTGGCAAAGGACAGTCAGGACTGATTCCCGCGACGCACAAGGTGCGATGCTGCGAGCAGCCCCGCTATTGGAAGGTAGATCGCCCCGCACCAATACCACTGCACCGGGCCCACGGCGTAGTTCTCTCCCAAATCTGATATGTGGTACATGAGTTGCTCGAAATGCCAGACCGCGGCATCGTGCGGCGGCAGGCATGCCAGCAGGCTATACATTGGATTCAGGCGAGTCAGCAGTGCGGCAGCTTCGGTCTGATACTCACGAGGAATAAACTGCAGCAGCCCCCCTGCCCACAGCGGAGATCCAAGAAGAATCAACAAAATCACGGCTGTCACAATACCGCATAGATGACGATTTGCCTGAGTTTTCGCCAATCTGCCCGCAGCGGCCGCCAGCACTACCAGCGACAGGTACGTGCAGTACATCTTCAACGCCACCAGCAGCGAGAGTGTATCGCTGAACATGCACAAGATCAGCAGCGTGATGCCGACGGAATCCGAAGCACATCCCACCTTCAACCATACCCACAGCGAATCGTCCCCCGCCCCAGCCAGCACGGGCGTACTCATCGCCAGCCAAACCGCAACTGCCATAACCATCGCCAGCACGGCAGCTCTGTCTCCACCGGCAATTCGCCCGAGCACATAGACTCCAACGCAAATTCCCACAGAGCACAATACGACAGGCAACACCGCAAGCAAATACCTACCTGCTGAACCCTGGCGACGGGACATGTCTCCGGTGCATGCCTGGGTGACAGTCATTGTGGTCTACTTCCCTTTGCCCTGATTGCTGGGACTGCTCTTGCCTGCATCACTGCCCGAATTCGATCCATTATCCATGCTCCGCCGACGTTCGGCCACCGCCGCTTTCAGATGGTCCCGATAAGACTCCAGCAATCTCCGCACTTCGGCAAGCTCCGATAGCTCCTGGCGGATATGTGAGAGCACATCCTTGATATCGGCGGCAGGATCAACCAACATTTCGTCAGTGTCCTTCAGGCGGGCAATCCACCGCTGAAGCTCGCGGCGTGCCTGGGCATTGTTTCGCGGCAGAACGGGTTTCGTCGCTGGGATGCGTTCTTCTTCGATCTCGCTGACGCCGCCGAACATAAGCTCGGCTCGAGCGAATTGCACATCGCATACCATTGCCCGACCCTCTGCCCTGACAGTAACCGATGCCTTGGCATGCTTCGAAACATACTCCCTGGCCCACTGGCGAAGCTTTGCAGGCGACATTGCCACTGAGTCGACCCGAATACGCCCAAAGCGGTCTATTTCCAGCAGGACCCTGGCATGCGGGCTCGCCTTGGCGCCAGGTTTGGGAGTGATGATAACGTCCACAACAGTGTCGAGCGGCGGGATTCGTGATGTCCTTGCTTTGTACTCCTGCAAGGCACCCTTTTCGCTGCTCTCGAAGGGAACATCCATCACGGCCGATGCGAAATTCGCCACCGATATGATTTCGCCGGTAGCGTCGGCCTGGTATTGGTTATTCGGAAGGATGTTGGAACCTACAAATACCCACAATTTCGGCAAGGTCTTGTCATTGACCGATACCGTTTCCATCCAATCTCCCGCATCGGCAGTTCGCATTGCTCCCTTGGCGTCTTTCCAGCGGAATTTGACATCCAGCTCAGGACCCTGCGGAGGCAGGAAGCGGCCATCGGCGCGGCTATGACGCGCGGGCTTGCCTTGGGTCAGCCCCAGTGCCAGAAGCGATGCGTGCAGATTTGAAGGCTTAGCCTGGGTTTGCAGTATGCTCTCATGCTCCTTGGTACCCTTGGATACCAGCAGGAACTCCAACAATCCATCCCTGAAACACACCTTTGCGCGAATGACAACGCGGCGTCTATCGGCATCAAGCATAAGAGGCTTCGCGTTGGTGGGCCACTTCGCCTGAGCTCTGCCAGGGACATCAGCAGGCTTCACAACGCCCGGCGGGGAGCTACCTGTTGAGGGAGATACTGCGATAGATTTGCCAGTGGGCTGGCGGACGGGCAAGGTGTTCTCCTTCGCCGGAGTTTCCACCGCCCCAGCCACTGACGCCACCATCAGTGCGATCAGTCCTGCCAGAATGCCCCTGAAATATGCTGACATACTCACCTCACAAGTATCAGTATCCAAAAAGAACGGGCCGCACATCATAGAGACGCGCGGCCCGAGGACAATTATCAATCAGCCACTTTCACTTACTCGTCCATGCCGGGGAACTGCTTCTGTTCCTCTTCCGCACTGACAATGATCTTGGGTTTCACAAGAATCAGTAGTGTCTTCTCGTCCAGCGTCTGCCCGTTATTGGTCCAGAGCCTTTTAAGGATGGGCACTTTGCTGAGCAGCGGGGTTCCCAACTCACGTACGATCTCGCCGGACCACTTCTGGCCGCCAAGCAGCAGCGTACCGCCGTCAGGCACAACCACCATCGTCTCCAGACGTTCTTCGGTAACAGTAGGAAGCTGAATCGGGAGCAACTGGGACAAACCGCCAATATCGGTAGGACTGAGGTCCTCAAGCTTGGTCACCCTCGGACGAATTGCCATGGTCACGAATCTGCGGTCTGCCGAGACTGTCGCTTCCACATCAAGAACCGAGCCTGTCGGAACGGTACTTACGACAGGTGTATATGCAACTGCATTGTCGCTTGTCTGGGCGTCATAACCAGAGATGTAAGTCTGCTGGGTGGCAACGGTGATATAAGCTCGCTGACCATTCAGCAGTGTGATCCTCGGGGCGGTAAGCGTCCTGGAGGAATGGTGGGCTTCAGTAGCCTCGATAAGGAAATCAACCTGAATATCGTCCAGGAACGATCCCGCGATGGCAAATGCGGGCGTGCCGATGGCTGCACCAATATCAGTGCCAACACCGGTGAATATATTGTTGGTGAACGGTGACAGGCCACTGCCGGTGCCATTCTGGACAACGCCCAATGGCGTAATACGGTTGTTTCCGCTATGACCGGCCCAAGCACCGCCAGGCAACTGCACGCCTGCCGGAGCGTTGCCCAGCGTTGAACCGAGGTTAAAGTAGAGATCCAGATCAACGCCAACACGATAGAGGAAGCTGCTCTCTACAGCGATAAATCTTGCTTCGACCGATACCTGCAACTTGGTTGCCTCTCTGAGGCGACTAAGTAATTTCCCAATCTCTTGGTGATTTTCCAATGTCTGCTTGATAACCAACTGACCGGAAAGAACGTCGATGCTGCCAATCGTGCCACCATTGTCGGCCCATGAATTCGGTGCAACGGTTTTCAGAAGCAGGTTAATAATTGCCTGACGCATCCCCTTTCGGCTCATGCCGTCATCATCGTCATCGTCGTCGTCAGTTTCCAGTCCTTGCGAACCGCCTGTGGAAACCGTACCAAGCTTCATCGAAGGAGCTTTGAAGTCATAGTTACGCACGAGGAGATCACGAATGTCGTAAATCTTCTGGATGGGTTTGACACTCCTTTCGAGGTCAACCTTGGTCGAAATCGTGATAACTCCGGAATCAACGAGGAAATCCAGTCCATTGCTCTCGCCACCTCCACTGACATCGTCCAGCACGACCCTGAGAGCCTTTCTCAACGAAACGTTAGCCAGCTTCACTGTGACGCTCGTCGTCGGCTCGATACCTTCCAAGCCCAGAGCATTCCAGTTGACGTGCATATTGGCACCGGACATCGCACGAAGGAATTCGAACACATCCTTGAGTTCCTGCTCTTCGAACTCAGGCGAGACGGGAGCAGCAAGCTTCTTGGCGATCATGCGATTTTCTTCAGAGTCGTCATGATCCCCGGCATCGAGTTTCGACCGCCTCTTCGTGAGTTCAGCCCAATCCTTGGGAAGAAGCAGTTCCTTGTCGATCTGGTTGCCGGCGTCCTTGATGCTGAGGAGGGCTTCTCTTGTCCCCTCCTCCCCTTCAATCCTCGACGCTCTCACCCTCTTGTAATACCACAGATCCGCCACCAACGTCTTGCGGCCTATGGCGTATTCGTTGTCCTGATCGAGGATCAGTATCTCCTCCAGAACAGGTATAACTTCCTTATACTTGCGATCCGCCTCCAGCGCCTTTGCACGCTCTATGAGATCGGCGATCCGCTTGGCCCGCTGTACTTTCGAGCGGGTAATGAAAGCTTCCTTGGCATCTCGCACCCGGGTTCGGGTCCGCTCGACCTGCTTTCGGTCCCACGCATCAGCAAGGGCTGCCACTTCCGCGTCTTTGGAGTCGATTCTGCGTTTCCAGGTATCGTAACCGGCGGAGCTAAAGCTGCTGCGCCTGCTCTCCAGCGTATTGCGTCCTACGGCTACTGATTCTTCTGCGTTATTGAATTCAGCGGACGAGTCTGCCGGTTTATGGAGAATCCGGCTTGCGTTACCAAGTTGTCTTTCGATATCGACAATCGCTTCTTCACGCTGAATCTTCAGCTTCATTTGAAGCGATCTAAGGGTCTTTGTGGTATTAGACTGTTTTGTGGCTATCGCGATCAGCGCGGGAACCTGACGATTATCCGGCTGCACGGCTTGTGCACGCTTGAAGTAGATCAATGCTTCTTTGGGGTCATCGGCCTTCAGATGCTTCTTGCCTTCGGCGATCAGCGACTGGGCGTGGACCTTGCGGCGTGACGCTGCCGCTGACAGCATCTTGTTGGCTGCCGGTTTCGCTGCGCTCATCTTGCGAGCAGACGCTTTGACAGAAGGCCTATTAGCCTGTCTGGCAGCCAAGCTTGCCTTCTTCGCGGCGTTCTTCTTTGCGCTAACGACAGTGAGTTGCCTTCTGGCGTTGGCGGCGACCTGCTTAGTCACATACTTGCTTGTCGCCACTTTGGCAAACGCCGTATTCGCAAGGTCAAGATTTCCTGCCTTCAGCGCCTTTTCTCCGATTGCCTGCGACTGCATGGCGGATCGTTGGCCTCGAATGGCTGGATCTACCTTTGCGAGGTAGGAATCCAGCTTGGTCTTATCCGCGCCGGAGAGAGCCTTCTTGTCGGCTGCCTGTAAGAGCATCGACTTGGCTGCAAGGTAGTGTGTTGCATCAAAGAACTTGATGCCCTTGCCCAGAAGAACCCTAGCCTGATCGGCATCGGCATCTTGAGCGAACGCAAACGAAGATGTTATGCCCAGAACGGCAAGGCAAACAACTAGAAAGACTATCCTGCGGGGGGCTACCACAACTCAGCTCCTTTCATGAAAGCATGCGTGGAACAGCGGCAAGTCCAAGGACGGCGAGGATACAAGCCTAAATCGACTAGCAGACCGGTACCGATAGGTCGCCATGTCAGCCGGCGTCGGCAGTTCCGCGTAGCACGATATCCAACTCATCGGGCACGCACATCATACACTACCGCCCCGATGCTTCGTGGACAGAAGGATACGCTAGCACAAGCCGGTTTTGCAAGTGCAAATTCCGCTCTACTTTTATTACTCATCGCCTGGCTCTCTAACTGTCCGTTCCAAGGCGTCGGCAGCACTTATGGCCTGTTCTACCATCCTGGTCAGTTCGTTGTATCGAACGCGTTCTTCTGACGCCTTATCCAGTCGACGTACCCGGAGTTTTGACTTCAGTTTGCCGCCCTCAAAATACACGATTCTCTCAGCAGTCTTGAACGAATCACGTGCAACCTGTGATGAATAATCCACATCCAATACTATCGCATTGGTCGAAAACTCAACTTCTCGCGTCATTTTCATGCGATTACCGGGGTTAATCAGCTTCTTTGTCTCTTTGCCGCCAATCATTTCGCCCGGACGCACATTAAACTTCTGCATAACCCACTGACCCATTGCCTGCGTGAATACGGTCATCGTCACGTAAGACTTGCCTCCCCTGCTCTTGCCCTTGCCCGTAAGGGCAAACTCGGTCTGATTGGGAATGGAAACCACATCGGACCATTCACTGGCAGGTCCAGTCACGATCCCAACCGACGCATCTTCAGGATGCTCGTCATGTACGGCATTATTATATGTCAATAATGGATTTACAAATCTCAAGGTGACTCGATACTGATACTTTTTGGCGACATCAACCTGCATGTCATGGAAACAGATATCCAGAACACCCGGCGTGATTGTGCGTTCCTTGGCTCCGGCTACTCCGGCCGACATCGCCGCTCTTGCACGTTCGGCCCCCGCCCTGGTAACTGGTATTCTTGTGTTTGTCACTCTCGGGTTGGCCGCACGCCCATTGACACGCATATTCTGTACAAGCATGCCTGGCGGAATGGCACCGGGAGGCATAGCCCCACCCGGCATTCCTGCCACGTTACCTCGCCTGCGATCAATCCCTACTGCGGTTCTGCGTACTGGCCTTATAATTCGACGCGTCGGTTTCTTCTTCTCTTCAACAGGTTCAATAATCTCTCTTGCATTCCAAGGGAGCAGTTCTCTCCAGGTCGCCCATCCGGCACTATCGCCACTGGACCACACATCCCAGAAATCGGGCCAGGCAATTATCTCCTGCTGGCGGGCATCGGCGAGCTGAACAATCGCAGCTCTCACCTTTTTGGCGTTGCTTCCGTCATAAACGGGCAAAATGACCGTTCTTGAGTATTGCCGATCGTCGATATAGGAACACGTTGCCTTCACTGGCTTTCCATACTGCCCACCGGGAAGTACCTCTCGCCGCTCCACTATGATATCGTAGAGGATGGGCTTTCCCTCGAATGGGCCCACATCGTAGGTAAGCAGGATATTTCGCCACTCGTTTTCGAGCTTTACGAGAGGATAGCTGCCTACCATGTGAACAACGAGTGTATCCGCATCAGTCTGGCGTTTAATCAGTTGCCTTCCTCCAGCAACCTTCGGACGCTTGATAAACGAGGGGATAGCTAACTGAATCTGTTTAAACGTAGGCTTTTCTATGCCTGCTCCGCCGGTTGGCATAAACAGGGGAGCCCTGGCTAGGCCCGTTTCTGCAATGCGCACGTCCGCAGGGAAAGGCTGCTCGCGAAGCCTCTTCATTACATTCTGCCAAGGCAGCAATGCCGCAGACGGTTTTAGCGGTTTCCTATCGATCTGTTGCTTGTACGATTCTGCCATCTCGTAGAGTTTTTTGTCCACTACATCGGGCGAAACCACATCGAAAGCCGTGCGACCGATCTGAACTTCCTTGGGGCTGCTGAGTCCCCAGTAGTACACTGCAAACAGACACAACACCACCGAAGCCGCAAGAATAAGCTTCTCGATGTGTTCTTCTACAAAACCTACTTCATTGGTTTTGGCCATTCGACGCTTCCTCAAACCAATCCATTGCTTAGCCCAAAAAATGGACTTCATTCCGGTAGTATTCCGAACGGACGGAACCTACCCTTAATCTTTAATCCGCCTCTTGTCACCTACCCGCAAGACACCCTTCAACGATTCGGAAAGCACCTCTGCGGGCATCAGGGCACGAGGCCGCCATGCAGATTTCTTACCGCCGCTGTCCATCCGGTCAGGCACATCCCAAACGCCGCGAGTCCAGTCGGCCTTCATCAGAAGATCGCCGCTGATAGTCACACGGGAGACCGGAGCAGTACCAAAGTACTTTCCCTCACGGTCCTGGGCAGTCACTTTATTAACTTCTACCTTGTTTATAATGTGATCGCCTCGCGTCTCGAGATTATGCATCAAAGCGAGCAGATATCTCGTGTTCATTATCACTTCAAAAGAATATTCTACTACTTCGTGCTCCGTCGTTGTAGCTCGCTGAGACAGAGTTTTGGCAACGGCCTTTTCCGTCTTGGTAGTCGTCCCGCCACGCGGTGATGCCCCCCTGGAAGGCGGCCTGTATCCACCATGAGCGCGAGGCATACCAGCGTAACGAAAACCGCCACCAAAACGGGTTGGTCGAGCTGTAGCGCTTGCGGATGTGGAACTTCCGCCCATGACGTAGTTCTCTTCTACCTTGGCTGACAGAAGATCCTTGATCGCTACGTTAGGAACGGTCTTTTCCACCGATTTGCCGTCACCGGTTGCAACAGAATCCACATTCGTCTTGGCGATGGCCGCGACGATATCCCCGTTAACCCAGAGATTTCTCTGTGCAGCCCACAGCTTGGTCGGCGGAGCTTTCTGGTCCAGCACCTCAGCCTCGGTGAAGACCATCGTCAGAGCCCCTTCGCCGGCATATATGCTTCCCGCGTTGGCGTGTCGAACTATGAGGCTGTTCCATGCCTTGCGTTGGACTTCCGCCTCGCGAGCTTTGACGTCCATGTTAGCCAGTTGCCATTCACGATCCGTAACACCCTCGGGCCGCTTCTTCCTTACAATAGGTGCCTGATTAAATTTCGCAGCCGCCACGCCAACGAAAGTTCTATCCGTCTTGATCTCTTTGCGAGTATCAACACCGCTGAGCTTATCGACCTTCACGCTTGCAGCCGTGTATTCCTGCTCCATGCGGTCGGCCCACTTCTTCATCTCCCGTTTCACCGCTAACTCCGATGGCGGAACAGTGCTGTTCAGTGACTCGATCAGCCTGGACATCTCTGATACATATTCCCTGGTGAACTTAAAGATAAGCCCTTTCTGACCATACCGCTTACGATCGTAAGGGAAAGCGGCGCCCTCGCCCGGAAGCCTGAGAACCCTATAGTGCCTCTTGTTCCATTCAACAGATTTCCGCAGAACCCCTTCCTTCTGTCGCAGCCTCCTGTTGCTGTTATCCCTGAGTCTTGTCAGTTCCTTCTCGCTAACACCGCGATTACCCGCACTCTGCAAATCCTCCGAAACCTTTTTCACCAGTGCCAAATCGGCATCATAGGCGGCGTTCTGAGTATATGCGTAAGCGACCAAGGCACCGCCAACAACGATTACAACACCAATCGTGCAGGCAAGAAATATATTCTGACGTATAAGGTGCATGTGCTTCTCCAGATCTTGGCGACTTTGTAACGGCGAATTTGTCTTGTCGCGACATAGCTCGCAGAGCGAAGACGAATCGGGCTGCTGTATTCTTAAGTCCTTATCCAGTCTCGATGTACATCGAGATTACAGCCGGCGTGCCACCTGACATTCTTCCTGTTACAGACTACTAGTACTCTGTCCCACGAATAATGACCGATGGCAACCTGCCAGTAGAAACTGGCAGGCAAGAACTTATGAAGACTTAACACCCATCAGTTTCGCCGGTACAAAGAACTAGTGTCCGACCTTCTTCTTTGCGTCTTGCGCGGCCGAGGGCAACTTCAGCCCATCACCCTCGATAACGATCTTGAACCGCACAGTAATCCGCTGATCCCGGGACATATCCTCTTCTGGAATAAGCGGATCCGGCGCTCCGATTTTCTCTTCTTCCTCTTCCTCTGCCGCCCCGGGACCAAAGGCTATTTTGCCTGGGCCAGCAGCGGTCCGCCTTCGGGTCTCGGCATCGGCTTCGCCAACAATACCCCTGCGCATTGACCACCACTCTTCATCACCTTCCAACGGGGAGAACAGCCTGTCTTTGCGGTCACTCCTGACGATGCCTTCAAACTTCAGGATAAAGTTACGAACTGCGATATTCGCCCGGTCTTTGCTCAGCGTTGTCCTGAGTTGAACGTCTAGATACAACACCCGCTTGGGTTTGCCCGTCTCCTTCTGGGCTACCGTGCTGGCAGGTGCACCGCCACCGAACCCGCCGCTCAGCCCACCGGTAGACGCAGGCTTGTATTCGTTGATATATTCAGAAGTTGTGGACTCTACAAAGATAAGGTTTCGCTTATTTCGCGGGGTCTTCAGATAGCCCGCCGTGCTACGACTCAGCCTATCCAGCTTCGCCTCAAGCACTTTGCGATCTTTGGCGTCTACGTTCTCTATGTTGCCGCTTGACAGCATGCGTTTGACCACTTGCAGCGATTCCACGTCACGAGCATACTTGAGGTAAGCCCTGTGCGCCGAAGCCGTTTTGGTATCCCTGTCCATCGCAGTAAATACCGCAGACAGGAGTTCAGCCCAGAAGCTCCGATGCCCGTAGATACTTGCTGCTTTGCGCATCTCGCTGTCGCAATCGCTGGTTTTTCTCGTCAGCGCACGTTCATCCCGTTTTTGAGATGACAATTCCCGCACGATATTCTTTGTGGCTGGCATATTCTCCTGATTCTTTATCGCGCGGCTATCGGCCGTGGCCCTGTAAGCCATGCACGACAACGCCATCAGGAAGATAGCTGCCGCCGTGGCGAACCACGGTCTCTTGCGATCCCACCTTCTTTTGCGGGATATTTCATCAGGAAGCAGGTTTGTATCTACACTTGCTTTGCCAAGGGCCTGCAATCCCAAACCGTAAGCCACACCAAGCGAAAGCACGTTCTCTGAGAATGTCCCGGAACTAACTGACGAGCCAACCTGGAGATTATTGTAACTGTCAACACGTGCAACCGGGATATTGAGATTCTGCTCAAGGTACTTCTGGAGGCCCGGAAGCTTGAACCCATTGCCCAAGCCAACAAGCTTCTTGAATCTGGTGTCACGATGCAACGATGTGTAAAAACCGACTGACCGCTGGATTTCCTGAACGAGATCGGAGAATACCGGACGCATCGCCTGGAATATCTGCCTGGCATACTTGCTGCTGGCTGCAGTTCGTTTGAGTTTTTCGGCTTTGGCGAACGACAGTTTGAACGCCCTGCTGAGCGTTTCAGTGAAGTTGTTACCGCCAATCTGAATCGTTCGTGTCCAGATTCTCGCACCATCAGCCACTATCAGTTCGGTCTTCTCCGCCCCGATATCAGCGATCAGTGTAGCGCCTTGCTCTGCAAGTTGCTCATCGTAGAGCACAGCGTTATACACCGACAGCGGAGGCATCTGCACGTAGTCCGCCGAGATACCCATCTCGTTAAAATATGCAAGCATCTCCGCGACATCCTTGCGCTTCATCACGAAAATACCGACTTCCACGTCGGGGCTTTCGGGATCCATAAAAGGTTGCCAACGCCAGATGACCTCATCGATCGGGAAGGGGATTTGCTGTTCAGCTTCGAAACGGACAATACTCGGAATGCGTTTCGGTTCTACTGGGGGGAGCTTTACAAATCTCGTGAAGTTGCTCTGTCCCGATACGGAAATAGCTACCTTTTCGCCCGCAATCTGATGCTTGGCAAGGAATTGAGACAAGGCGTCCCGTATGAGTTGGCTGCGATCGATGTCCGGCTCAGACAACACTCGCGGGTGCTCTATCACCTCAAGCGCATCTATCACCATGTGCCCGCCCGACTCGACGAGCTTGACTGCCTTCAGGGCACACTGACCTATGTCAA
>CBDUQP010000013.1:0-36966 GCA_965369385.1 uncultured Phycisphaerales bacterium | reverse complement strand
ACACCGGCAAAGTGCAGGTGCTTCTCGGCGTCTTCACCTTCTCCCTCGCTCACTACGGTAACCATTACCTTGTCCTTGCCAGCGTATCCGCCTCGCAGGATTTCCTCGGAAATCGCATCCTCGACATTCTGCTCGATCGCACGACGTAGCGGCCTGGCGCCAAAGTCCGGGTTGTATCCCTTGTCGATAAGAAATTCAGTAGCTTCTTTGGTGAGTTCAAGCTCCAGCCCGTGCTCTGCCAGACGCAGGCGAACCTTGGCCAGTTCCAGAGCCACAATCTCAACCAGATCGTCGCGAGTGAGGCTCTTGAATACGATAATGTCATCCAGACGGTTGATAAACTCCGGCCGGAAGTGCTTCTCCACCTCGCGATGGAGCATTTCCTTCATCTTGTCGTAGTTGGCTTCATCATCGCGTTTACCAAATCCGAATCCACCCTTATTGCGAATCAGATCGGCACCGATGTTCGTGGTCAAAATGATAACCGTATTGCGGAAATCGATCTTCCTGCCGAATGAGTCGGTGAGTTGACCTTCTTCCATTATCTGCAGCAACATGTTGAACACGTCGGAGTGAGCTTTCTCGATTTCATCAAGCAACAGCACCGCGTAAGGACGCCTGCGAATCTGCTCGGTAAGCTGACCGCCCTCTTCGTATCCCACATATCCGGGAGGCGCACCAACAAGCCGCGAAACGTTGTGCTTCTCCATGTACTCCGACATATCCAACTGGATAAGGGCTTCTTCGTCGCCAAACATGAATTCCGCCAGGGCCTTGGACAGCTCTGTCTTGCCCACGCCACTGGGACCTGCAAAGATGAAACTGCCTACCGGACGCCGGGGATCTTTGAGCCCTGCGCGAGCGCGACGAATGCTCTTGGAGACAATCGTAATCGCCTCGTCCTGGCTGATAATGCGTTTGTGGAGTTCCTTCTCCAGCTCCAGCAAACGCTGGGCCTCTTCCTTCTCCAGGCGGGTAAGCGGAACGCCGGTCATCTTCGAAACTACCTCGGCTACCACTTCCTCATCCACCGTACCGCTTGACTGGCTTGAACGTCCCTTCCACTCTTTGCGGAGGTCTTCCTTCTTCTGGCGAAGCGATTCGGCTTCGTCGCGAAGCTCGGCCGCACGCTCGTAATCGGCGTTGCGGACTGCTTCGTCTTTCTCGGCCCGGAGCTTTTCGACATCGGCTTCGATGGCCGCAAGATTCGGCGGTTTGGTCATATTCTTGAGACGCACGCGGGCTCCGGCTTCATCGATAACATCGATAGCCTTGTCCGGTTGCACTCGCCCAGTGATATAGCGGCTCGACAGCTCCACAGCCTGTTCCAACGCTTCATCTGTGAAGGTAACGCGATGGTGATCTTCGTAGCTCTTCCGCAGGCCACGCAGGATAGACAGCGTCTCATCCTTGTTCGGCGGATTGACGATAACCGTCTGGAACCGACGCTCCAGGGCTCCGTCCTTTTCGATGTATTTGCGATACTCATCCATCGTGGTAGCGCCAATGCACTGTATCTCACCACGCGACAGAGACGGTTTCAAGACGTTGGCTGCGTCGATAGCACCCTCGGCCCCGCCCGCACCTACCAGCGTGTGCATTTCGTCGATGAACAACATCACGTTCTTGACCCGGCGGACCTCGTTCATGACGGCCTTGATGCGTTCTTCAAACTGGCCGCGATACTTGGTACCGGCAACCATCATCGCCAAGTCCAGTCCAACAATGCGTTTTTCGTGCAATATCTCGGGAACTTCGTTGTTAACTATCTGCTGGGCAAGGCCTTCCACGATAGCAGTTTTACCAACGCCCGCCTCACCAAGAAGAACAGGGTTGTTCTTCGTGCGGCGGCAGAGCACCTGGATCAGACGCTCTATTTCGTCCTGCCTGCCAATAACCGGGTCAAGCTCGCCCTTCTTGGCCATCTCGGTAAGATCGCGACCAAAACTGTCAAGCGCCGGGGTCTTGCTCTTGCTACGTCTCTGGCTACCGCCGGGTGCGGACTCTGCGCCAGGCTCGGCGACAGAACCGGCTTCATCAGGCTCAACACCCGCACCCAGAAGGCTAAGCACCTCGGCGCGAACGTCATCAAGCTTCAATCCCAGATTCATCAAAACCTGGGCCGCCACGCCATCCTGCTCACGCAGGAGACCAAGCAGCAAATGCTCAGTACCAACGTAGTTATGGCTCAGATTCCGGGCTTCATCAATCGCATACCCCAGCACCTTCTTCGTTCGAGCGGTCTGTGGCAGCTTGCCCATCGTCACCATATCCGGGCCAGGCTTGACGAGTTTCTCGATCTCCATGCGAACCTTGGGAAGATCCACTCCCAGATTCCTGAGAACGTTGGCCCCTACACCGCTGCCTTCCTTGATAAGTCCCAGCAGCACATGCTCAGTTCCAACATACTCGTGATTGAACCTCTGGGCTTCCTGATTCGCCAGAGCCATCACCTTACGAGCACGTTCCGTGAATTTTTCAAACATAAACACTTCCTTGACAAGTACTAATATTGGCTATGCAAGCCCGGATTCAAAAAACCAAGGCCTCCATATCTATTCTATAGTAGGTCGGTATGTCTACACAAATACCAACCTGCACAAAACTCCATGGTTACTATCGGAATATATCCGCGACAAGTTGACCCTCCTAACGCCATTTAACCCCGACACATCTATTTTATTGTCAGAATCTTCCGACACTGGCGTCATCTTATGCTCTCGGCTAACATATCGCTCTTACCCGGCAGCGCCTGTCAGCAAAAAAAAGTAAATGGAGCACTAATGTCCAGAACAACCTACGCATCAGACATCCAATTCCTCAAAGAACACACCAATATCATCGAGCTTTCCGGGTCCGATGACGCAAAAGTGGCCATCGCCCCCGATTTCCAGGGACGCGTAATGACCGCCACGCTCGGCGGCGACAGCGGCGCCAGCTACGGATGGGTCAACCGCCCCTTCATCGCTAAAGGCGAAGAGAGCGACAAATTTAACAATTATGGCGGGGCAGACCGCTTCTGGCTTGGTCCGGAGGCAGGCCAGTACGCACTATTCTTCAAGGACGGCGCCGAATTCGACGCCGACAACTGGGTATGCCCGCCCGAATTCACCTCCGGACCGTTCAAGGTGACAGCCAGCGACGATACATCAGTCGAACTGGCGACCACCTTTGCTGTTACGAACTATGCCGGCAGACAGTTCGACTGCGATGTCAAACGCACGATCAACCTCGTCGCCCGCACTGCTACGACTGATGACCTGGGCATCACCATCGACGATTCGGTCAAAACCGTGGCCTATGAATCCATCAACACGCTCACCAATGCCGGCAGCGACGACTGGGGCAAGAACCGTGAGAAAGGCATGCTGTGCCTGTGGACGCTGGGCATGATGAAGGGGCTCGAAAACGGCCGCGTGATTATCCCGTTCATACCAGGAGACGAAAGCCAACTAGGCCCGAAGGTTATCGGAGATTACTTCGGCCAGGTATCGGCAGACAGGCTGAAAGTCGCCGAAGACTTCTGCTCGTTCCGCTGCGATGCAAAAGAGGCCGGCAAGATCGGCATTCGCTCGCGGCGTGCAAAAAACGTTTTCGGCTGCTATGACATCGCCAACAAGCAACTGACGATCGTGAAGTTCAACCTGCCTGCGGACGCCGCCGAGCGCCAGTACGTGAACCCCGCCTGGGCCCACCAGGAGAATCCCTTCGAAGGCGACGGGCCCAACAGCTACAACGACATGGGCACTGACGATGGCGAAGCTACGTTCTTCGAGCTGGAAAGCTCCAGCCCGGTATGCGACCTGAAACCGGGTGACAGCATGACCCACACCCACCGCACCTGCCACTTCGAAGGCACCTTCGAAGCCCTGAACGCCATAAGCACAGACGTACTGGGCATCGACCTGAACGATATCTAGTGCCGGTTCCAGAAGGTTCTATCACTTTTCGCAAACCGACTCTGACGCCCGGGTGGCATGGCGACACACAGTCGTATCGTGGGCCGCCATGCCACCCGCCCTTCACTACCCAGTCACGTACAGCGATTCAGCGATTCGGCGGCCTGGGTCGGTGCGGAATATTTTTGGGATCAGTTTCGCCAGCTTGGCCATGTGCGTCTTGTCGTCGGTATCGTACTGGTCGGGTATGTTTGTCAGCCAGTCGGCATCCCAGATAATGCGGAACTCGGGGGTATCGATATCGCGGGCGCTGTGATGATTGGCGATAATCCGGCAGATGTGCTCGACGGCCGCTTCGTCCACGTGCAACTTCGATTTCAAAAGTATCTCGCGGGCAATCGGCGGGCCTTCGATTTCCTGATACCTGCCCGCAGAACTGCCGTGGGTCCGCTCGGCCGCATGAATGCCAATATCATGCAGAATCGCCGCAGCCACTACCACGCAGGCATCAATGCCAACGCCACCAGCATCCCCGCCCAAGTCCCCGCCTGTAGAAAAATCCTCAGCCATGATCTGCTCAGCAAACGCCAGCACCATCATCGCATGGTCAATCCGCCGCCGATCATCGCCGAAGATGCCGCGCATCTCATCAATCAACCGCTGCCGCATTCCCGCAATACCCATCTGCACTCTCCCTGCCCTATTCACACATCCGCCCAGGCAGTATAGGCTTGCCGGCCGCTTGGCACAAAGTCAACCTGCCAGCGACCCAAGGAACTTCCAACAAATTCTCGATTTGCACTTGAAATCCTCCGCAGAGTACTCTATATTTTAGAGTCTATAACATATGCAGCATTTTCCTTCTGCCTTAACGCGGACAACGAAAGAGACAAGCCGGCTGCGACGATCGGGATTCTTGGGCACGTTCGGGACCTTTCGGGGATCATCCATGATTTGCCAGGCATCCACCGGCATCTACCAGCAAGGGAGCCATGCAATGACCGACCAGGCAAACATACAGCAAATGCAACAGGATGTGGCGTTCGTCAGGAATGCCGTCGAAGACAGGCAACGCACACAAGGCTATCCACTGTTTATAAATGCCTCTTGGGGAATAGTGAATCTCGTCGGCTTTGCACTGTGCGATTTCTACCCGACAGTCCTATGGCTCTATTGGCCCATCGCCTGCCCTGCCACTTGCATCGCCGGTGAGATATACTGTCGCATAAACAAGGACAAGATCGGTGAATGGAACAGTCTGCATGATCGCCGCTCCGGGTGGCACTGGGGTGGTATGGGCATTGCCATCGGCCTGATGTGGATGCTAGCCGGGATGGGAGAGGTACCGCCGCAGACACTCGGCGGCCCGCTGCTGATCATGATCGGCCTTGCGTACTACCTCGGCGGCGTGCACCTTGACAAGGCATACATCGCACCGGGTATTATCATGATCATGGGTGCAACCGTTCTTCCATTCACCGGACGATACACCTTCACCATCACCGGTGTACTCATGTGCATGGCACTCATCGGCGGCACGCTCCTGAACAGGCATATTCATGGCCGACAGAAGTGAACAAATAAGCGCGGGGCTTGATCAGTTGGACCCGTTGCTTCAGCACCGGGCCCGCCTGGGCGCGTGCGCGCTGCTGTCGGAGGCCGAGCGTATGACTTTTTCGCACCTGCGGAGCATCCTCAAGCAAACCGATGGCAACCTGGGCGCCCAGTTGCGCAAGCTCGAAGACGCCGGATACGTAATCGTCAACAAGGAATTCGTAAATCGCAAACCCACCTCCTGGTACTCCCTTACGAAGCCCGGCAAGAAGGCCCTCACCCGCCATCTGACCGCTCTCGAAGCCATTCTCGGCGGTTGAAGACACCAGAACTAAAAACTAGGGACGGTGCCTTATTTAATTGGGAATAAATAGGGCACCGTCCCTAGTTTTGATGGAACATGCGGATCTTAGCGCTTGCGGCAGTTCGTGGAACACATTAACATATCCCTAACCTGGCGTGTTGACGAATTCAGCATTGGGACTTTTTCATCTTTTTCATATTCCATATCCCGCCGGGATCAGGTGCGATATGATTTCACGTATTCATAGCAGCATTCTTCTGGGAATAGACGCTGCCGACTGCGAAGTCGAAGCAGATGTCGCCAGCGGGGATGAAGCCACCGTCAAGCTCGTTGGCATGGCCGAGGCCTCCGTCAAGGAATGCGTCTCAAGGATACAGTCCGCCCTTCGAAACAGTGGATACCGCTGGCCCGGGCCTAAGGTTACGATCAATCTCGCACCCGCCGACATCAAGAAAGACTCGGCCTCGCTGGACCTGCCCATAGCGCTTGCAGTAGCCACCGCAGGCGGCCTGTTCGACAGCGACAAAATCCGCGACTTTCTCGTTATCGGGGAACTTGCCCTGGACGGTAGGGTTCGCCCGGTTCGCGGGGCGCTGGCGACGGCTCTGTTGGCCGAGAAGACGGGGAAACGCGGCGTGATTGTCCCTGCCGCCAACGCCGCTGAGGCGGGCGTGGTTACCGGGGTGGAAGTTATCCCCGTCAGCCATCTCAGCCAGGCTATCGGCTTCTTGACCGATGAACTCCCGCTGGACCCGACAGTGGTTGACCTGGACGAGGTATTCGCCGTTGAAGGCAAGTACGAATGCGACTTCGGCGACGTTCGGGGGCAAGAGTCGGCCAAGCGCGCGATCACCATCGCAGCCGCCGGCCATCATAATATGCTGATGATAGGCCCGCCCGGATCGGGCAAGACCATGCTCGCCAAGCGAATCCCCACCATAATGCCGCCGCTGACACTGCCCGAATCACTGGAGACCACACGGGTGTACTCTGCACGCGGCCTGCTGAAACCCGGCCAGTCGCTAATGGCGATCCGCCCCATTCGCTTTCCCCACCACTCGTCCAGCGCGCCTGCGCTCGTGGGCGGCGGCACCATACCCCAGCCGGGAGAGGTATCGCTCGCGCACCACGGCGTGCTGTTTCTGGATGAGCTTCCCGAATTTGCGAGGCCCACGCTTGAGATGATCCGCCAGCCGATTGAGGACGGCTACGTGACGATCCCGCGCGTACACAGCACCATGCGGTTCCCGGCCAACATCATGCTGGTATCGGCGATGAACCCGTGTCCGTGCGGATATTACACCGACCCGAAACGCAAATGCTCATGCACGCCGACGATGGTTCAGCGATACATGGGACGTGTCAGCGGCCCACTGATAGACCGCATAGACATCCACATTGAAGTGCCACCGGTACCCTGGAAGGCTCTGCGAAGCGAGACCGGCGGCGTGACATCTGCGAAGATGCGCGAGAGCGTGATGGCCGCCCGCAACATACAGCATCGCCGCTTCGCAAAAATTGCCGAGGATGACCTTTTCGCAGCAGATGCATCCCCGGTAGACATGGTATCCACCACGACCAACGCCACGATGAGCCCCAGCCAGGTACGCAAGCATTGCAAGCTGGATGACATGGGGGAAGGCATTTTGAAGCAGGCAATGACGGAACTCGGCCTGTCTGCCCGGGCACATGACAAGGTGCTGAGAATCGCCCGGACAATAGCCGATCTGGAACAATCCGAAAACGTCCAGTCCCACCACATATCAGAAGCAGTCCAATACCGCCGCCTCGACCGAAAGCTCAGCTGAGTATCAATACCCAATGATGACGTTGATCAGCGGCGCAGCCGGCCAGAATTAGAATGCCAGCTGGTTTACATGGCAATAGCCATCATGAAGCAAAAGAGAAAACGCTCTCTTATTGATGGAGAGGGTTTTGCTTTGGCGGCCTTGGCGAGTTGGCTGGAAGGTGGAAAGGCACTTGGTGGCTCGGGCCGTCATGATGTGATGATTTATTCTGCTATTGGCGCGTCTTCCTTACGCTGCTTGCTACAATAGCGAAGGCTCACTGCCCTGGATCGGCGAGGAACTCCTCCAGCGCCCTGGTAGCCAGCACATACTGATACTGCCCGGTCTTGTTGGCCAGCTCTCTGAGTCCCGCGTGGACTTCATGTGGCAGCTTGAAGCTTGTGCGATCGAACTCCACATGCGAGGCATCCATATGCTCTTCAGCATGGCTGGCTTGGGGAGCGGAAGTCACTTCCTGCTGCTCGTGCATGTCACCGGAAGCATCTTCGGCGTCATGGGGAACATACGTCGGACACGGGAGGAACATACTCTCTGATTCCAAGGTATACGGAGATGCGGCTTCATCGCAATTTTCCTGCTGCGGGCACGGTGGCTCGATCTGAAACTCATCTAACGCACCAGCCTGATCCGCAATATCCTCCGTCAGGTCGGCAAGTGCAGCCGTATCGCCGCAGTCATTCTCACAGTTACAGGCGGGAGATTCGCCAGTGTCGATAAGGTCGGCAAGTGCATCCGTAGGAAGCAGGCCGAGCCTTGACACGCTGTAAGACGCCGCGGCGGAACGGTCGGAAGCAACACTGTTGCCAGTGTGCGCCCCTCGCCTTGGTCCCAGTCGATTCAGTATAAGGCTTGCATCAATATCCATCAGACTGCTCCCTCAAACTAATTCCGGATAACACTTTGGAAATTGTTATGAAGTAATTATGGAATTACGCTCAACAACTTGCCAACACGCTCCCCAGCTCCAGACGCTACAGCTCTGGACCGGCCCAGACTGTACTCCCGTCAGAACTCAGCACGAACCGGAAGCTGCCATACTCCACCTCTACCGAATCGGAGGAGATACTGACGACTTTGGCGCCGTTCACCTCGCCACCCACCGAACACAGCTTGTCGCTGATGATGGCGGTGCGATGGTCATCACTGCCCATGATCGACATGAGCGACAATCCCGTTGGAAAATCCTTGCCACTGGGTTCCACAGGCGCAGCGTAAGCTAAGGGGCCAACTTCTACAGCATCTTTGACTGCCTGCGACAGAACAGTATCCCAGTCAACACCCAGGTCGGCAGCATCGTGTTTCATCGCCTCGGTAGCGAAGGAAGCAGACGACGTTACCTCCACGGCCGCGTCCTCGGCTGCAACAGCCTTTTCGTCAACAATGTCCTCGACACCGCCAGCAGTGTCTTTGCTCGCATCTTCAACACTTGCGACTGTATCGCCGGAAATGTCGTCTGCGGCAGCGGACATCGGCTCGATCTTCACATTTCCGGTGAGCATCCACCAGGAAAGAGCGAGAGTCGCGCACAGCATTATGCCCGCAACTACGGCAACTTGCTTCGAATGGTTGTCACAGTGGTCGTGCTCTATCACCAAATCTTCACCAACAGAAGGCATATCGTCGTCGCAGGAGTGATCCCTCTTACACTGGATTACTTCCACCTGCAATTCCTGCTCTTCCTCTATATGGACGAGAATCTGGCCGGGGTCACCCTGCACATCAGCGTCATCCGCATCCTGCCCGTCAGCATCGTCAATTCCAGGAACCATACTGGCGTCAAGCACCAAATCAGGCTCCGGCACCGCTTCGGGTTCAAGTGCTTCGAAAGGTTCGCTCTCGCTGCTGGCCTGGACACTGGGCGCCGGATCGCACCCCAGATGAGCCGCTGCGCGTGCGTGGAACCCCACTACTGCCTGCTTATCCTCTTCGTCCAGTTCGCCCATGTCCAGGAGTTCAGATACGTCCGGCGTAAACGCGTTGGCCGGGGGGCTGCCGAATACTAATTCATGTGCCAGCGACTGATAATCTGTCGCAGCTGTGCAGGTGGGAGCGTATTCCAGGATGCTCATTCCGCTGGCCGGGCATTCCTGCATTCGCACCGTTTCCCGGATACATGTCTTGAAGACCCTGCCCGGAAGTGCGCGCTGCAACTCTGCCAGCACCAGGCGGCTTAGCTTGGTCCTGGAGTTATACCGGCACGCAAGAGCACCGATGAGTTCGATCTCGTGTCCGAACCCGGCGGCAATATCGTCCAGCATTGTCAGCAAGATACGGAGACCGTCCAACGCAAGGATAGACGCCTCCACTGGAACTATGGCATGTGTAGCCGCCAGTAATGCGTTTCCAATCAGACGATTGCCCAAACTCGGAGGACAATCGATGAGGACGTAGTCGAAGTCGCAGCGTTGCTGTATGTCTACCAGAACGCGACGAAGCTGCCCTCCCTGTGTGGGACGCAGCTCGTGAGATATGGAATCAAGGCGGCCGCTAGCAGGTGCCAGCCATACATTTGGCAGAGCAGTTTTCAGCGGTAGCAGACCTTCGCCTACAAGCAAGGCCTCGGCGAGCCTGTTATCTTCTTCACATCCCAACCACCTGGAAGAAGCGGCCTGTCCGTCCAGGTCCACCAGCAACACCTTCTTTCCCAGTTCACCCAACGTGGCGGCAAGACTCACCGATGTGGTCGTCTTTGCCGTCCCTCCCTTTTCATTGAGTATTGCAACGGTTTGCATAATCTTGCTCCAAAAAGGTCGCGCACCAAAAGAATGGATAGTGCAGATCGGGATACTGTGCCTCCGCAATTCCGACGCTGCTGCTTGCCGGATGGGCATTGTAGATCTGAGATTCTTGCTAAAGAAGTGGGCATTGCGGTCAAAACAAACCGCACTGTTCACCGTAGAAAAGGTATGATTCCCAAAATGCTGGGGCAAACGGTTCACACAGAAAAATGAACATCTTTCAGTTACAAGTCAGTAGCCACTTTTTATCAGTACTTTACAACCACCCTCTCCTGGCCGACTTCACTACGCGTCGAAGATTATCCGCGTGCCATTGCTCAAACCACCACCAATCTCGCATGTCGGCAGGTGCGGAAATATGTGCGGAAATGTCAGCATCATCCATACCTGAGGCGCACGCCTTGAGCACTTCCTCTATCAGCCAGTCCAGATACGCCAGCCACCTGCGAAGCTCCTCCTGCGTACATAACGGGCCATGCCCGGGAACCACAACCTTCGCATCAAACCGCAATAATCGCTCATATGCCTTTCGCAGGCCTGCGTAAACCTCTTTCTTGATGTTAATTATGAGCGGCAGCAACCCCCAGCCAAAAATGTCCCCCACGAACAACACGCCATCGTCCGCACACCAGATAACGCAGTCATCCTCGCTGTGGCATCCAGTTAATACATGCACACTTATGGCACGACTGTCCCCCGAAAGCACCATCGCCTCCGAGCTGATGTCACATGTCTGCCGGTTCACAATCTCACAGCCGAAACGCCTGCGAAACGCCTCGTTCAGGGCGATATGATCGTAGTGTGTGTGGGTATTGACGACATATCGCACATCCACATCACCTAGCGTACGGTGAATATCACGCAACACTTCAGCTTCGAGGGCCTCGTCCTCAAGAGCATCAACTATAAGCACATATCCCCCCATATCGATCCATGCCATGTTATCCACGGCCTGGCGAACGAAAAGACCATCGGCAAGCTGAATGATCTCTGGTTTCTGCGGAGGTAACGGCATGTACTTCCTTTCTGATAAGTATCTTATGCTGACAATAACCGAATCGCTCTACCATGCCAAGCATGCGTCTGGAGCAGCCGATGCCCATGTTTTGCGAACATTCAACCGCCTATATGCGATAAGCATCACTATACCTGTTGCAAAAAAAGACAGTTGCCTGTAGAATTCCCCGCTTCCCTATGCTTCGTTTGAAAGGAAACACTATGGGACGCCGCAGAGATAGACTCGATCAGAGACTCGAAAATCAGAAGACAACGCGTGAGAAGAACTCTGTCCGTAAAGTCAGGGAACGTGCCCGCAAGGCTGAAAAAGCCGTCGCGAAGGCCGCCAGACTTGGCGAATAAGTAAGTTCTAGCTAGCTAATTAAAGCTACTCGCCGACTCAACGCCCGCGAATTTGGCAACATGCCGGCCGCAAGGTTGATTTGCTGCTGATTTCGCGGTTGTTTTGTGCGCACAGCAAATCCCTGTAAAACTCACCAGCCGCCTTCCCTTTGCATCATCTGGCAGACAGTACTGTAGACTCATCGCACACTGGTCGATAACTGTGTTGTATAATAATGAAGACTCGCCTCAACTGAGGCGACGTTACGGCGGAGGCCGAGAATGATCGTTTTCAGATGCCCCTTGTGCGGAAATGAGATGTCTGTACCTTCATGCCTGTCAGGCATGCGGGAAAGATGTCACCAATGCCGCGAAGAGGTAGATGTTCCCGCCACCAGCCAGGAGCAAGCTTCCGAGGCCCTCGACCTCAGCCTGCTGGCCAAAGCACTGAAAGACCCCGTACCCCAAACACGATGCCAGGCTGCCGAGCTGATGGGCAAACTGGGCGACAAAGACGCCATACCCTTCCTGATAAAAGCCTTTCGAAGCCCAGACAGGGACACACGCGATGCGGTCATGCAAGCTCTGCGGCAAATCGGCGATCCCAAAGCAATAATGCTACTCCTGCTCAATATTAGCGGAGTTTGGACATCCAAACCACTCATCAGAGAGGCAACGCAGGAACTGGCCAAATTCGGACCCCTTGCCGCAACGCCTCTCCTGAAAATTATCGATTCGATCAATAACAAGGATGCAAAACTTCTCACCCCCGCAGCCGTATGCGTGGCCGTAACCGTTCTTGGGCATATTGCTGATGACAACGCCCTCGAACAGATAACAAAGCTCTCACGCACATATATATGTCAATCGGTACGAGATGCCGCCCTTTGCGCAATAGTCATGATCGGAGCCCCAAAAACGTGGCAAGATATCCGGTTACTTCCGGAATCCCATATGATGACCAACGTCAAGAAACACGCCAGGGACATCCTCCACGCAAAGCATATCCAGGTTTGAAACCGCATTCGTTCGAATTGGGGCCCAAGCAATCTCGAAATCGCATGGTAAGTACATCCCGGTCAGAGCGCCGGCGAACATGCGCCTCCAGAAACAATCAGGTACGGAACTTTACATCATGAACATCATGAAAGTGCTCGCGATCGAACCGTACCACGGAGGGAGTCACCAGGCTTTTCTGGAAGGCTGGCAGATGCATTCTTCGCACACATGGACCGGAGTGTCCTTGCCTGCCTATAAGTGGAAATGGCGTATGCGGCACGCGCCGGTAACCATCGCACGCCGCATCGCCGAGCTGGTCAGCGCGGGAGAATCGTGGGATGTGCTTCTTTGCTCGGATATGCTCAATCTTCCTGAATTGAAAGGGCTTGCGCCGCAGATCTGTTCGCTGCCCGCAGTTACCTATTTTCATGAGAACCAACTGACATACCCCGTCCAGCCAGGCCGCGAAAACCAGCGTGACATGCACTTCGCATATACAAATTTCACCACCGCACTGTCGGCGGATGCTGTTTGGTTCAACTCGGCGTTCCACCGAGACTCATTCCTGCCGGCTCTCCGGAAATTGCTCACCCACATGCCGGACTTCGGCCATGCGGAACTCGTTGACGAACTGATGTCCAAATCGGCAATCCACCCACCGCCAATAGACACACCGCATGTGCGAAAGTTCCGCTCGCCCGGCCCGATGCGAATACTGTGGGCCGCCAGATTCGAGCATGACAAGAACCCAGAAGACCTGCTGGCGGCGCTGCGAATACTGACAAACCGCGGCTGCGATTTCCGCCTGTCTGTAATCGGGCAGCAATTCGCTGACAGCCCGCAGGCGTTCAAGGACATCGAGAGCGAATTCGCGGGCAAAATAGACCACTGGGGATACCAGAATACCCGCCAGGAGTACCAAAACGTACTGGCCCAGGCGGATGTGGTTATCTCGACAGCGAATCATGAGTTTTTCGGAATCGCGGTGGTAGAAGCAATCGCAGCCGGCGCATATGCGATTCTCCCTCGGCGGCTGGCATACCCAGAGGTGCTGGATCTCGGCAAATGCCCGCAGAACAGCGAGTTCTTCTATGGCGGTAATAGCGAACAGTTGGCAGATCGTCTCTATAAACTGTCGCAGATGCTCGTCGCGGGCGGAAGGTTCCCGGCAGAATCGCTCTCCCGCCTCCAGCGTTCAATCCAGCGGTTCTACTGGCCCACCTGCGCACAGGCGATGGATACTGCCCTTGAGCAGGTAAAGCAAAACGAAATCCGCAGCCATGCTGCCGACAAGGGTAAACCTTAAGCCTGCTTCATCCCCTTGCCATACTTGCCGATATGCTTACTGCAGTGGGTCCTGCAGCAATATCCTTATGCTCTTTCGCCCACTTGATATTGACTCCGGCCCGCGATACCATGCGGTGCTGATTTCATGGTAGGAGTATGATGAGCATAAATGACAGCAAAGTTGGTGTTGCAATAGTCGGCTGCGGTACAGTCGGCGGCGCAACCGCACAGATTCTCGCATCGGGCGACAAAGCTCTCGGCGGGAAAGTAGCAGCGGATATTGATCTGCGATACATGGTCGATCTCGATTTTACCCACGCCAAAAGCCTGGGAATCGATGAGAAACTGTTCTGCAACGATCTCCAGACGGCCCTCGACGATGATTCCGTATCCATAATCGTGGAACTGGTCGGCGGAACAACGTTCGCCCGCGAACTGATAATCAAGTCCCTCCGCGCCGGTAAGCACGTTGTAACCGCCAACAAGGCACTGCTTGCCCATCATGGCGAGGAACTATGGGCGATTGCCCGCGAAAACGGCGTCTCGATCGGCTTCGAAGCCAGTTGCGCCGGTGGAATACCCATAATCCAGTCAATTTGTGGCGGACTGATCTCAAACAGGATCGATGCGATATTCGGAATCGTAAACGGTACCTGCAATTACATCCTTACCGCCATGACCCAACTTGGACAGAGCTACGCCGAGGCGCTGGCAGAAGCACAAGCCGATGGGCTCGCAGAAGCCGACCCCACGCTCGACGTAGCCGGTATCGACTCGGCCCATAAGCTGGCGATAATGGCTGCCCTGGCGTTCGGGCAAAAAATAGATTTTGACGCGATCCCCACAATCGGAATCGACGAACTGGACATCTTCGACATCCAATACGGACAGGAACTCGGATACGTGGTCAAGCTCCTGGCAATCGCACAGCGCCAGAAAAACGGTCTCAGCCTCCGCGTTCGCCCGGCGTTTATCTCCAAGAGTCACCCGCTTGCCTGGGTCTCCGGACCGTTCAATGCCATCAGCATCTATGGCGACTCCACCGGGCATACCATGTACTACGGACGCGGCGCAGGCGGATTGCCCACCGGTTCTGCTGTTGTTTCCGATATCGCAGCTATCGCAATCGGCACTATCCCCCAGCAGTTCAACAACCTGAACATCTGGCCGGACCTGACCGAACCCGCCAACCAACTGGCCGCCGAAGACATACAGAGTCGCTACTACCTCCGCATGACCGTGGACGACCACCCGGGCGTGCTGGCCAATATCGCAAGCATCCTCGGAAAGTACGGCATAAGCATATGCAGCGTGCTTCAGCATGAACACACCGAAGTCGCAACCAACGTACCGGTAGTGATCACCACCTATCGCGCTTGCCAAGCCAATATGATCAAGGCCATCCAAGAAGTGGACGCCCTTGACGTTTCCAAGGCACCTACCGTCAGCATAGCAATACTGGACGAGCACCCCGAGCAACTCGACTGATACAGGGACATACGCCACTAATGAAATACGCGATAGTTATTCCCGACGGTGCAGCAGACGCCCCACTTGAACAGCTAGACGGCAAAACGCCACTGCAGGCCGCCAATATACCCACCATGGACTGGATCGCCACCAATGGGCGATGCGGAACCGTGGCGAACATTCCTGAGGGAATGCCATGCGGATCCGATGTGGCTATAATATCGCTACTCGGCTATGACCCTCGCGACACATACACCGGCCGCGCACCGCTGGAGGCGGCGGCGTTGGAGTTGAAGGTATCTCCCGACGAGTGGATATTCCGCTGCAATCTGGTGACTGTAGTGGAAGGCGTCATGGAAGACCACTCGGCCGGGCACATCAGCACCAAAGAAGCCGCCACACTCATCGCAACCCTCAATGAACAGCTCGCAACTGAACAAATCAAATTCCACAGTGGTGTCGGATATCGCCACCTGCTGACCTACAGCGAAGAGTTCGACGCAAAAACCATCCCGCCTCATGACATTCTCGAACAGGAAATCCGCCGCAACCTTCCCAAGGGCAAGAATTCCAAACTTCTGCGTGAACTGATGGAAAAGAGCCAGGAAATCCTGACAGATCATGATATCAATGCCGTGCGCACCGATCTGGGCGAAAACCCCGCCAATGCGATCTGGCTCTGGGGACAGGGCAAAATGCCCACGTTTGACTCGTTTTTCAAGCGTTTTGGCGTCAAGGGAGCCGCCATCACCGCAGTGGACCTGATTCGCGGAATCTCCAAGCTCATCGGTTGGGATCTGATCGAAGTGGATGGGGCTACCGGATACGTTGATACCAATTACGCCGGCAAGGGAACCGCAGCAGTGAAGGCGCTGGACGACCACGACATCGTCTGCGTGCATATTGAAGCAACCGACGAAGCCGGACACAATGCCGATATCGAAGGCAAGATCCACGCCCTTCAGGAAATCGATAGCAAGATAGTTGCCCCTGTTCTTGAACGTCTCAAGCAGGAAGGCGACGACTGGCGAATTCTCGTACTACCCGACCACCCTACCCCGTGCACAATACGCACGCACACCAGCGATCCCGTTCCGTTCGCAATCGCGGGCAAGGACATGCACAACGAGGTGGAATCGAAGTTCACCGAACAATCGGCAGCCGATGCGGACCTGCACATAGAACGCGGATGCAACATGATGGAATTCTTCCTGACCGTCCGCTAGTTGGCCAGCAATAGACGCACCACAACGAAAAAAAGCACCAGAACCCGCAGCCGGCTCGCCCGTCCGCGGGTTCTTCTTTGCTGCACGCATGCGTCTGAGACAACACAAGCTTCAGTCCGCGTGCCAGTGCTTTAGGGTCTTTACCGAACCGCACAACCCGTCCCAATAGGACCTCATCTTCTCCAGGCGCTCTGTCCCGGCGTCGGTCAGCAAGAAGTACCGCCGAATCGGTCCAGCCTGCGACGGTTCATGGCGCACGCTCACATACCCGGCCTTGCGAAGGCGGGCCAGTATCGGATAGAGCGTGCTTTCAGTGACCGAAAGTTGATCGAGCTCTCTTAGCTTGGCGAGCACCTCGTACCCGTAACTCTCCCCCGCCGAAAGCACTTCCAGAACACACAACTCTACAAGCCCCTTACGAATCTGCGTTATCCATGAATCCATATCACACTACTCCGCACCCCACAGTACCTATCTTACTACGCATTACATAGTAGGCATACTACTACGCACAACACAGTATTGCAATCCCTATTTTTTGCGTTATTATTCTACGATCACCTGTCTGAGTCACCGGGTGATTTAGCATGGCCGAGCCTCGCGGGAGGCCGGGCGTAACGCAATCACACTAACACGAGAACCGGTTTTGAGAACATGAGCATTGTTACGATGAAATTCGGTGGTACGAGCGTAGCCAGCGCAGAGAAGATCCGCGAAGCCGCAAAACGCGCGATTCGTACTCATAAACAAGGACACCAGGTGGTGATGGTTGTCTCCGCAATGGGAAAATCAACCGATGCACTAGTTGACCTGGCCGATCAGGTGATGAGGACAAAGTCCGCGCCCAAACGCGAAATGGACCAACTACTCGCCACAGGCGAACAGGTAACGATATCACTGATGGCGATGGCCCTTCAGGAAATGGGAGCATCAGCTATCAGCTTCACCGCCGGGCAGATCGGAATGATTACCGACGCTGCCCACACCAAGGCCAAAATCAAGAGCATCGACGCCCGAAAGATCCACACTCACCTTGATGCGGGAAGCATCGTGATCGTGGCAGGTTTCCAAGGCGTCACAGAAGAGGGACACGTAACCACTCTCGGCCGCGGAGGCAGCAACGTTACCCTGGTAGCACTTGCCGCAGCGCTTGGTGCCGAAGAGTGCGAGAACTACACAGACGTTGACGGAATCTACACCGCCGACCCGCGTATAGTTCCAAATGCCCGCAAGATTGAGCAGATCAGTTATGACGAGATGCTGGAACTGGCGTCGCTCGGCGCCAATGTGCTTCACAACCGGGCAGTAGAGTTCGCCAAGAAATACAATGTGCCCATCCACGTACGAAACAGCCAGAATAACAGAAAGGGAACCCTGATCGTGTCTGAGACCGAATCTATGGAACGCATCGTGGTCAGCGGAACCGCGCTCAAAGACAAGCTCGCCCGCATCAGCTTGACCAACGTCCCCAACCGCCCCGGAATAGTGGCCAGAATCTTCCACACCCTTGCCACTCATGATGTCGTCGTTGACGATATCATCCAGAATGTCATTGATACGAAAAAAGCGGCTGTCAGCTTTACAGTTGACCTGTCCGAGTTTGACGACGCCAAAGACGTCTGCGACAAACTCGCCTCTTCGCTGAAGTGCAACGTTCACTATGATGATCAACTCGCGAAGGTCTCGGCCGTCGGAGTCGGCATGAGAGTTCACACCGGTGTCGCCGAGAAGATGTTCAGTGCACTGGCCGATGCGAAGATCAACATCCAGAACATCACCACCAGCGAGATCAAGATATCGTGCATGGTTAACCAGACCGACGGGAAGAGGGCCTTGCAGCTGGTCCACGATGCCTTCGATCTCGGCCGACAGAGCCTGAAATCGCCCAAGAAGAAGACTGTGAAGAAGGCAGCCAAGAAGACTGTCAGGAAGAAGTAGGACGCAGTCGCAGCATATATGCAATTATCGCGAGACTCGTGCGACATTCGTGCGGGTCTCGTTGTATAATTAATGCATGCAGGCAAACAGGAACGAATAGCAAATGTCATCCACGTTCAATCTCTATTCTTACAAGTGGAACCGCTTCTGGAGAAAGCTTGTCCCGGCCGTTGTGGTTGTGGGCGCTTTCGCAGGGCTCATGATTGCGGAACGCACGGGGGCCTTCGGCCGTCCTCCCGGCGACGACTGGCACACATACCACGACCAGAAGTTCATCGTGGTCAAGGTAGTCGATGGCGACACAATCAATATCGCTCAGATGGACAATATCGCCGGTTATAACACGACACGAGTGAGGCTCTTTGGCGTTGATACCCCCGAGAGCGTACGAAGGAACACGCCCGTTCAATACTTCGGCCCGGAGGCGTCCGCCTTCACCAAGGAAATATGCCTCAATCGTGAAGTTCGAATCGAACTGGCGAAAGACAACACTCGCGGCAAATACGGCAGGCTGCTGGCGTACGTATGGCTCGACGACGAGACAATGCTCAACCGCCTGTTGGTCGCCCGCGGATTCGGCTACTGGGACCCCCGCTTCAAGCATCCACGCGAAAAGGAATTCCGCAAACTGCACTACGAAGCGATGGAAGCCAAAGTTGGACTCTGGAAAAACGTGGCCGCCAGCGAACTCCCTCGCTACATCCGACCGAAAGTACCAGGTTGGCGTAAAAGAAGAAGAAGAAGAAGACAGTCGACAATACATTAGCAGCCGGCGCAGCATGATTTCAGCCCGAAAGACAACAACGCACAATGCCATACGTTATTGATGCCAACAATCTGATGCACGCAATGTCGGAGGCAGGAGTCTATGTGGAACGCGCGAGCCTGTGCGGACTGCTTTCGCACATGCTTGCCGGCGACGGTAACATATGCGCCGTTTTTGACGGGCCGCCAAGAGGTGGCGCAGAGTCCCGCGATATCGCACTGTCCGGCATTCAACCGAGATTCTCGGCCGGAAGGCCCGCCGATGAGGTAATCATAGAGTGCATCCTCGCCAGCACAGCCCCGCGTCTGCTTACGGTTGTCAGCACAGATCGCGAAATACGGGCCGCTGCGCGACGCAGGCGATGCAATATCCTCCGAAGCGATGAGTTTGCACCGATACTGATGCGTGCGGTGAGGCAAAGTCGCGCCCAAGATACCCAAGGCACGAAGAATCAGGAACCCCCCGAAAAACAGACCGGTCTGAACGAAAAAGATGTTGATTACTGGCTGAAGGAATTCGGATTGGACAAATAGCCACCGCCTGCCCCAAGACCCAATCCCAGCTCTCCGCTCCCGCCGAAGACGCCACGCAATCCCCTTCCCTCATTTTCGATAGCGAGACTACTTACGTTCGAGCGGCTTTGCCTTCAGGGCTTTCAGTTCGCTCAGGAATGCAGCGGGATCGTTCGCCCATCGTTCCGCTTCCACCGGCGAAATCGTACCGTCAACCACCAGTTGAGCAAGCGAACGTTCCAGTGTTCGCATGCGTTCTTCAGGCAGATCGCGGGTGCGGGTTTGCATCATACTGTACATCTGCTCCAGCTTGCGATGACGAATAATATTGGCTAGCGCGTAGCTGTTGTTCAGGATTTCCATCGCAACCACGCGGCCGGGGCCGTCTGCCCTGGGAATCAACTTCTGGCTGATCACATACGCCAACCCCAACGAGAGTTGGGCGGCAATCTCGTCCTGCTGCATCGGCGGAAACATATCGATAAGACGCGTTATGCTGCCTCGCGCATCGCGAGTATGCAACGTGGAGAACACAAGGTGCCCGGTCTCGGCTGCGGTGAGGGTCCACCGTGCCGACTCCCTGTCGCGCATCTCGCCGACAAAGATCACATCGGGGTCTTCTCGCAGACAATCGCGCAGGCCTCGCTCGAATGACAGCACATCGCGCCCCACTTCCCGCTGCGATATGAGCGCCTTGCTCGATGGAATGCGATATTCGACAGGATCTTCCAGTGTCATTATCCGGCACGGATGTTGATATGCGATACGATGCAGAAGCGATGCGATAGTCGTGCTCTTGCCCGCACCAGTAACACCGGTGAACAGAACAAGTCCCTGGCGGAGGTTGATAATATCCTGCCACACATCATTAGGAAAACCGATCTGCTCCACAGGCGGTGGCGTTTCTTCGAGCGCTCTGACCGCGGCCGCCAGCCCCGCGGAATCATGAAAGCAATTCACCCGGAACAGAGCACTGCCGGAAACGCAACTGGTATCCACCGAACGCTCGTTGCCCATCTCCTCCCACTCGATATCGGTAAGCATGGCACGAACCAGCTTTGTCACGGTTTCCTCGTCGAGCGGCGGGCCTTTCATCTTCTGCAGATTACCATCTATTCGATAAACCGGCGGGCTACCGACCTTGATATGCATATCGGTAATGCGCATGCCCCCCACCTCGGAGAAGTAGTGCAGAAGGTCAGCAAGACTCAGCACCTTGTCATCACTCAGACGATAGACAGGCTGATCAACGGCGAATTCCTGCGTCATCGGCGGTTCTCCCTACATATTTTCCGGCTGGTGCACCAGTGCATAAGCATTTGCTACATTGCAAGATTGCAAGATTGCAAGATTGCAAAAATGATTATACACGCTCACGCCTGGCGAAGGAAGAAGCCAGCCAAGCGCACATATGGCCGGCTGCGCAGAACAGAGCCCCTTGGCGACCCGCGGATCATTCATCCGCATGGTCGCCAAAGGGCCTCAGTTATTCGAATATCTGCCGGGATTACAGGAATTCGCCGCTGAGCATATCCAACAGCTCAGCCGCGTTTATTGATTTCGATCCCATTGGGCTATTCCAAGTCAGGTCGGCATTCCCCGCGAGAATCTTGTCCATTCTCTGTACGGCGAGAACTGCCGACGAGTGGTTCTTGCCGATCGCACGTGCGATTTCCGGGTAGCTCATCTGGGTATGCCTGCGGGCAAGGAAGATCGTTACCATTCGTGCGACGGAGACCGTTTTGGTGCGTCTTGAGGAGTGAATATCAGGCGGCGTGATGCCAAAGAAAGCAGACACTACCGATTCGATCGAGCCGAGCGTGAGCACGCTATCGGTTCGCACAAGGTGATCGGCAAGAACACTGCGTGCCATCTCCAGCGTGACTTCCGTATTATCCAAAGCGGATAATGCCGCCAGCTTTATCAGTGTTCCTTCAGCCTCCCTGACCGATCCCTGGATGTGCGATGCGATATACTCAAGCACCTGCTTCGATACCTTCAGCTTCAGTATCCGGGCTCTGCGTGTAACTATCGACAGGCGTGTAACGGGGTCCGGAGCGTCCACTTTCACTACCATTCCGGACATGAAGCGACTTCTGAGCTGTTCGTTAAGGTCGCCAACCAGACGCGGATGGGCATCAGACGCCATTACCACCCTGTTGCCAGCGGATTCGATAGCGTTGAACGTGTGAAGGAACTCATCCTGCGTAGCCTTCTTGGCGGCCAGGAAGTGCACATCGTCAATTGCCAGCACATCAAGCTGACGATAACGTTGTCGAAACTCGGCAACCTTCTTGCCGCGTAGGGACTGGATGAACTCGTTGGTGAACTGCTCGCCTGTGACATACTTCCAGGTAAACGGGCGTCCCTTTCGTCTCATCCGCGACACTTGGCTGCAAACGCCTTGCAGGATGTGCGTCTTGCCGACGCCACATACGCCATGAATGAACAGGGGATTGAACGCAGGTTTCGCCTCACCGGCCATCGCCAACGCAGCAGAGTATGCCAGCTTGTTACTTTCACCAACGACGAAGTCTTTGAGGTCATATCTCAATATTTGTGAGGGAGCAGGATCGCGAAAACGGGCCCTACCCTGACAAGTCTTCTGAACGATATCGGCCTGGCTGTCCAGGTCGCGTTTGCGTATGTTCATTACCAGCTCGGGGTCTATAGTCACCGAAACCCGCCGCTTGAGGCCTGTATGTGCCTCGACCACCTCAGCGATATCGGAGCGATAATGACTCTCGATCCAGTTGGCAACAAACGGGTTAGGCACTGCTACGCTGACATGCTCATCCTCCAGCGAAAGCCTGGTTCCATGTTTGAACCATGCGTTGTACTTTTGAGTGCCCACTCGTTCATGTAATGACTCATATATGGAACGCATCGCATCGTCTGCGCGCAGAGATTCCGCACCTGAAGCCATGGTATCTTCCTTACGTGTTACTAAAAACGCCGAAACAACTCCAACCTGATTGGGCCTTCCCTTCTGGCCGCCCAACTATGCCACCCTCACGCCGCGTCGCACTGCATTAAGTCTCCCGACAGCACGTTTATCTCTTTTCGACAGCTCGATAAGAAACGAAGCGACAGGTAGAATTTATGTCTGAACCGGAGATTGGTCAATCACAAATCCAACGGTTACTTATCCACAATATCCAACACTTTCTCACAGCGCGTCTTACCTCACAAATAAAACTTAAACTAACAAGTTATCAACAACCACCTGTCAAAATGTGGATTTACGCTTTCCTGTCAAAAGCCAGGTAGACCAATCGCCGCTGAACATCCTTGAACCCTGTCGCCTCATAAAGTTTTGCTGCAATTGAATTTCTAGCATCAACAGCGAGAGCAATCTCATTGCGCCCACGCAATTGGGCCTGCTGGACTGCTCTGGACAACATTGCCCTGGCGATTCCGCGGCGCCGGTAGGCCATCGTCACACCCAAGTAAACCACGTCGGCCATCCCTGAATATTCCGAATCATTAACCATTATACATCCGGCAGGCTCACCTTCCACGGCAACTGACCACCATGCATCGCTACGGTAAACACCCGCACTTCTGTGCCCTTCCAAAACGTCCCGACTATCCCTCACACCGTGCAATTCAGGGCAATCCAGGGACTGCTCATATGTGCTGGCCAGCAACGCCAGTTGCTCCTGTTCAGGCATATCGTCGAATGGACGCCATGACAGGCCATCCGTCTTTGCCCCCTTGATCTTGGCGGGCAATTGCAGATTCAAGTAGATCAGTTCCGTCATTAATTCCAAGTTGGTGCGAGCAAGTACTTCCTGGACACTTGCGTTATCCGGATCCGCGAGCGTTTGCACAAGGGAGTTTCCGGAGTCCAGGCATTGGCCCGAAGCGGCGATTATCGCACGGGCAAGCCCGTCAACTTCCACGCCGGGCGTATCGGGAGGGCTGTGGAACAATATCCCCACGTTTCCCGCCTTCTCGATAGTCATCGCGGCCCCCAGGCAGCGTCCTTCTCTTCGAGCCCACCACAGGCATCCATCCGTATCGTCGCGGGATTGCATCCCTGCAAGAATCGCTCTGGCCTGTGAGAGAACCACCGAATCGGCAACGGTTCCGCCCGCAAGAGAACATAGCGCCTTGATGCGGTATTCATGCGAAACTTCTTCTATGACGGTACTGTGTGACATGTTCGGATACCTTTGGTCTCTGCGGTCTCAATTCAACAATGTCATTATCACGCTTTGAGGGAACCTGGCAACCCCCACGCAGAGCAGGTGAGCAGCAGAACAGGTGAACAGGTGAAACAACCAAGCCGAGTGATCACCCGCGAGATGGATTTCAAATAGGTAACTCACCTGCGGTCTCCTGGCCACACGTGAGCAAAGCGAGCACAGGGGCGAATCACCTGTTCACCTGTTCATGATAAGCCCAGTCGGCATATAGGACCTTTCTGCAGCCTGATTCTTGCCGCCATCGGCCGCTCGCCAGTTCTGTTTTCAAAATGAAGCTAATGCCTTATGAAATGACACTTATCTCGTACCAGAAAAGAATCTCGCGCGCACGGGACTTGTTTCCTCCGTTGACTTTCGCCACCCAAGGTCTTACTATTCTGGAGTATATACGCCTGATTGATCACGCTGGCAAACCGTCAGACGGAGTCCCACCAATGAAAAAACTCTCCATGGTTATGCTTGCAGCCCTGATCGCGGTTGCCATAGTTTCCTCAATCCATGCCAAACCGGCCCCAAAACCGGCTGAAATCCCGCTCTCATGGGAACTGAAGTTCGATTACCAGGCCCCTCAGACCATAGAGGTGCTTCTGCCGGGCGAAACCACGCCTCGCATCTATTGGTACATGCTTTACACGGTCACAAACCTCGACACAGACATGTCGGGCACGCCGATAGACCACGATTTTATCCCGGAATTCACACTCTACACCGATACCGGAGAATTGATGCTTTCCGGAAAAGGCGTATCTTCTTCGGTATTCAACGCAATCAAGGTCAGGCACAATAATCCCCTGCTCAAACGCCGCACGCAGGTATCCGGAAAACTGCTCTACGGACGTGATAACGCTATCGACGCCGTTGCCATCTGGCCGGATTTTGACCCAAACTCCTACGAATTCGATATATTCATCGCCGGGATCAGCGGAGAGAGTGCAAAAATGCAAATCCCTACGCCGATTACCGTTACGGATATCGACCCCTTCGGACAAGAGAAAACAGTCAAGCTCAGCAATGTGGTTCTGGCAAAGACTCTCAAGCTCACTTGGCAAACCAAGGGTGAAGCCGCCGCCAGAACTAAAATGCGAGCGGCGAAAAAGGGCATCAGCTGGGTAATGCGATAACATCGGCCTGCCCAGCCCCTGACATGCGTCTAACATGTCCAATCCACACCAATACACCTTGACAGATGATCCTTCAGGGCGTAGTATTCCCCGTTCCGCATGGTTTCGTACTAACAGTTTAGACAATATACCGCACGTACTGTAAGCGGTGATTAATACTCAGGAGTATCAAGATATGGCACATAAAAAGGGACAAGGTTCCGTAAAGAACGGACGCGATTCCAATCCCCAATATCGTGGCGTCAAAGTCTTCGGCGGCCAGAAGGTCAAAGAAGGCGGCATCATTATCCGTCAGTGCGGCACCCCCTTCAAGGCTGGCACGAACGTGAAGCGTGGAAGTGACGACACACTTTTCGCAATGACCGAAGGTCTGGTCTCCTTCCGCGGACGTGTCGTGGACGTGATCTGACACGCATTGGTAGAAAAATGCAACGCAGGCAGGTCTTCTGCCTCGTTAACTGAGAGAATACACGTGAGGATGGCCTTCATAATGCCATCCTCCGTTTTTTAACCCGCAACCATACTGGTTGTTCACCCCGCAATGCAGGCAGTACTATGTTCGTCGACGAGATAGAGATATTCGTCATTGGTGGCAAGGGCGGAGACGGCTGCGCTGCCATGAGACGTGAGAAGTATATCCCCAAGGGCGGTCCTGCTGGAGGTGATGGCGGGCACGGGGGAAGCGTTTACCTCCAGGCAGACGATTCCTATAACACCCTGCACCATCTGGCCGGACACCATCACTGGCGTGGGGAAAAGGGACGCCCTGGACTTGGCAAGAAACGTCACGGGCGAAGAGGTAAAGACATCATCGTCCCCGTCCCGGCCGGCACGATCATCTATGATGTCGAGAATGGGATACTGCTCAGGGACATGACCGAGCCTGACGAAAAGGTTTGCGTAGCCGAAGGCGGCCAAGGGGGCAGAGGCAATACCCACTTCACCACACCTACCCACCAGGCCCCGCGCGAGTTCGAACAGGGAACCCCGGGAAGAGAACGAAAATTACGCCTGGAGCTGAAGCTGATTGCCGACACCGGGCTCTTGGGCCTGCCAAACGCAGGCAAGAGCACTCTCATCTCGAGAATCTCCGCAGCCAGACCGAAAATAGCATCGTATCCCTTCACCACACTCCATCCGTGCCTTGGCATAGTGGAGATGTCGAACTTCAGACGATTCGTGATGGCCGACATTCCCGGAATTATCGAAGGTGCTCACGATGGCGCAGGGCTTGGCGATGAATTCCTCCGCCACATAGAACGCACCCGCATTCTTGTGCATATGGTGGATATCATGCCGCTTGATGGCGATCCGCTGAAAAACTACAAGACGATCCGACACGAGTTGGAAGAATACTCGCCCAAACTGGCCGAGAAGCCCGAAGTGCTCGTGCTCAACAAGACCGACCTGACCGGCAGCGAAGATGCCGTTCGCAAGTTTGAGGAAAGTGTCGGAAAGAAGGCATTCGCAATCAGTGCAGTAACCGGCAAGGGCCTGGAAGCTCTCACCGAACACATCTGGAATCTAGTTCAGGAACAACCCGACACATGATCTCTGCAGCAGACCAGGAATTCGAAGGCATCCCCCACATACTCGCCTGCGACATAGGCAACACGAACATTCGCTTCGCCTGCATCTGCGAAGATGAAGTGGATGGCCTGCAAACCGTCGCCGCCGAAGACAATGAATCCATCGCTGTGACGATAAAGAAACTCTGGGCCGAACTACCGGCACCCAAGGTGATTGTTGCCTCCAGCGTAAACCCTACCGCCCTCCAAAACATCCAATCAGCAGTGACCGAGCATCTTGGCGAAGATGTACTCGTCGTCGGCAAAGACGTTCCGCTGCCCATCGAAACCGATGTCGAAGATGCCAATGCAGTCGGCACGGATCGCCTGTGCGCCGCAGCCGCCGCTTGGCACACTCTTAACGCCGCGTGCGTTGTTGCGGATTTCGGTTCGGCTATCACCATCGACTGTGTCGACGAAAAGGGTGTATTTCGTGGCGGCGCTATCCTTCCGGGCATCGCCATGGGCGCCAAGGCCCTGCACGACAATACCGCCCAGTTGCCCAAAGTCCAGGCAGAGTCCCCCACATGGGCGTTCGGCAGGAACACCCAACAGTCCATCATCGGCGGACTTGTCTACGGTGCAAGAGGCACGCTGCGGCAACTTACTGAAGACTACGCAGCCGAACTCGGCTCTTGGCCTCTGGTGATACTCACCGGCGGAGACGCAAGCCTTGTCTGCCCGGTTACGGGAGATTCCGAACTGGTGCAGGCCGTCGTCGAAGACCTTGTTCTGCTGGGAATCGCTAGCGCGTACTACCGCATGCTTGCCGATTCCTGAATACACAGGACACTTGCATGACACCCCGCGACGAAACAATTGCAGTTCTGCAAACGCCTGCCGCTCGTGGCGGGATCGCGGTAATCGCCCTGATCGGACCGGATGCAAAGCAAATCATCGAAACCGTCTTCCGCCCAACAGGCAAGCTGGCACATTCCGCCTCCGGCAGGCTGAAGCTGGGCAATATCGTGGATGGCGATACGATTATCGACCAGGCCATTGTCGCCGTTGACCACCGGCACGCAGAGATTAATATTCACGGCGGGCCCTATGTGGCCAGGCGTACCATGGAACTGCTCGCCGCCGCCGGAGCCCGGCCAACCCAACTGGCAACCGATTCGCCCGCAATAACCGCCCCGTCCCACCCGCAATGGAACAACCCTGCCATCGGTGCAGAGATGCTTACCGCACTCCCACTGGCCCGCAGCAATCAGGCAGTCGCGGCAATCACGAACCAATGGTCCGCAGGACTTAGCGAACTGGCAAGCTCCTCGCCATCGGCAGAGCAACTGTTCGCCGCCGCCAGCGCCCTGAAAAGCGTGAATCGCCTGCTAAACCCAGCCGAAATAGTAATCGTCGGGCCACCCAACGTAGGCAAGAGTACGCTCACTAATGCATTGGTCAAACGCCAGGTATCGATAGTTCACAACGCGGCCGGCACTACGCGGGATTGGGTGCGGGAAATGGCAATACTGGATGGAGTGCCCGTATATCTCACCGATACCGCAGGACTGTGGGACACCCCCTGCCATGTAGACTCCCAGGCTGTCGGCCGGGCGATTCAGTGCGCTGGACAGGCAGATATCGTTCTGCTGGTGACCTCCGGTGAACAAACAGATACACCCGACTGGCTGGCCGACAAGAATGTGCTGCGGGTATCGGCACAACTCGACCGCCATAGGCCCGCAGACAACTGCGATCTGGCGATAAGTGCCAAGAATAGATCGGGAATCGCCGAACTTCGAAAAATGATCGTGCAACGCCTTGAGCTGGACACATTCGACGCTGCCAGGCCCATGGCGTTCACCCAGCGTCAGCAGGACCTTCTAACCCGGGCAGCCGAATCTCTAAATGCGCAGGCTCACACGACTTCTGACAACTGCCTGGCCTCCATATTACGGACCGAAACATGACTGATTGCATTCGCCAATCAGGTCGGATATGCTGCTGCCCCCCCCGCTTTTGTCGCAATCATTTTTAAGACGTAAGGACAACACGATGGTAGTAAAACAAGCAGTAGATAGTTTTCACGGCAAGGACAGCCTTAACTGTGCACAAGCGGTAATAAAGGGCTTCCAACAGATCGCCGAAATACCCGATAGCCTCATTGAACAATTCAAACGCATGGGCGGCGGAAGAGCACCTGACGGAGTATGCGGGGCGCTCCATGCAGCGATGGAGCTGGTCAATAATGACAAAGCGACACAAAAACTGAGAGATATCTTTGTGGCCGCAGCGTCCTCCGACAAATGCAGGGAAATACGCGCCGCCAAAACTCTCCCCTGCGTACAGTGCGTAGAACTTGCAGCCAAAGAGTTGCTCGAACTCGTCGAAAACGGAGAAGCAGTACTTAAACTCCACCAGTAATTTGTAACGGCGAATCTACTTGTCGCGACGCCGGGTGGCATGGATCCTTACGCAAATCGAACAACGCCAGATTAACACCATCGCGAGTGGATAAGTCTCTCAGCCGCCGCGTTCCCATTGAACCGGCGCCAATTTGCAATGCTTTCATCACGTCTACTCCGAATCAAATCCATCCGGTTCTATCTGTCTACGCCCATCACGTGAGTCGCTTGAAACCAACCTGAGCAACCGGCCCGCGAAGACGCGACATCACGTCATCCTTTTCGACGGCTTCTTTAAGGATCTCCAGCGTCTCGTCAAGGGCAACCAGATACTTATCCACTATCTCTTCGGTGTGAGCAAGTGTGAGGTAACATCCGGTGTTGGCCAGAAAACCGCGATCCAGCATGCACTGGGTGAGCAGCGTGTTGACCGAAACAACATCGTCACCGCATTCAATCGTAAAGTGACCGATCGCAGGCTCCCCGTGCAGCTCCATACCAAGATCGTGCTTCTCGTCGAGCCGTAGCCAGCCGGCATTCATGTACTTGCCGACTCTATCTATATGGGCCGGCAGATCAACCCGCTGCATCTTCTTGAGCGTAGTAAGGGCTGCCACCGAACCGATGCCTTCCGTCCAGTAGGTGCTGGAGATAAATGAATCCTGCACAGCCTCCATCACATCACGCCTTCCAATGATAGCTCCCATCGGGAAACCGTTCGAAATCGACTTGGCGAAGCAAGCAATGTCCGGCTCAACGTCAAGTATCTTGTGCGTACCGCCGACACACAGGCGATTGCCCATTGTAATCTCGTCAATAACCATCACCGCACCTGTGCGGGTGGTTATCTCCCTGACCTTCTGGAGGAAACCATCGGTCGGGCGTGTGTAGCGCATCGGCTCCATGATAACCGCAGCCAGGTCATCACCGTGTTCGGCGACGATGGCTTCAAGCTCTTCGATCTGGTTGTAGCGGAACGGAAGAATGGTCCCCGCCAGGGCCTTTGGCACTCCGACAGGCTTCAGTCCGGACAGCAGATGTCCAGACAGCGTATCTTCGCCAGTCAGACCGGCAGCCAGGTACCAGTCATGCCAACCGTGATATCCACAAATGGCGATCTTGTCCCGCCCCGTCGACGCGCGAGCGATGCGGGCCGCGACAGCCATTGTCTCGCCACCAGTACGGGCATAGCGAACCATGTCGGCCCAGGGGTGAATCTCGGTGAGCAGCTCCGCCAGTTCCACTTCTTCAGGGCAATTCAGCGTGCTCATGTTGCTGCGGTCGATGCGATCCTTGACCGCAGCGTTCACGTCGTCATCAGCATGCCCCAACAAACACGATCCGATCCCGCACGTGGTCATATCATAGAAGTGATTCCCGTCCAGATCCCACACTTCGCATCCCTTGGCTTTGCTGTAATAGCTCGGCCACTGGTCGGGCAGAAACAACTCTGGCCTCTTGCTGAGCAGTTGCGTCCCGCCGGGTATAAGTTCCTTGGCCTTGCGATAAAGCTTCGCACCTGTGTTCTGTGTCCAATCTGTCATGACAATTCCTTGGATAAAAAAAACGGACCTGACATCCACAGGCCCGCAGTTACTTTCACAGGAAGCATATTACTACCGAACCCCAACAACCGTCAAGGGCATGTGGCCCCGACTGCCGAAAAAGTAGCGACCTTCGCTATTATGCCCACTCGAACCTGCGTTTTAATCCATTGAAGAGCTTCCACTTGCCCGTCATATGCTGGAACTGCCCCACCACAATTCCAGGGCTAATCCCAAGCCTCTTTGCTAGAGCAATAACTTGAGCATTGCTCCTGAGAGACTTCAACTCGTTCCTATACTGCTTGGGAATGAGAATCTCCTGGGCAAAGAGATCCGCCTTCTTCTCACGGGGATCGTCCCCGGCACGGTCGTTGATCAACGTCTTCCTCTTGCAATCCCTGCTATCATGCAGAACGTGACCGGCCTCGTGGAAGAAGGAGAACCAGAATTGGTCTTCGAACTTTCCACGCAGCGACAGAAGTATCATTGCTTTCTCAGCCGAAAGCCATTTGGTCGCACCGTGCCATGGCACTTTCTTCATCTCGGGCACTAGCGAGATCGCAACACCAGCGTCAGCGCACAGACGTCGTGCTTCATCGACAGCCTCTTGTACTGGCTTCACCGTCAACTTCCTGATTGAATGTACGGCCTGCTCAAAGAGCCCCTTTTCATAGGGATAACACTGCACATGCTGCGACTGGACCTCCCCCAGGCGAATCCATGCCGATGCGCGGCCGGGATCGCTCTGAAAGCACTTCGATCTTCTCGCTGCAAGTCCTGGGGCTTGCCACATCTCTTCCCAAGCTTCAACACTACTGACACCATAGAACTTGAGCACTTCACGGAGCAATGTTACCTTGTCCTCAGACGGTGTCATCGTACCTCGATCTATGAGATCTTTCGTTGGAATCATCTTCAACCAATCAATATCCTTCTCAAGCTTTCTGCGTTCGTCCAGTTTGACTAACTGCTCGCGGTACTGTGCTTCAAGACTATTCCACTTCCTGGCGCTAACGCCCGTTGCCAGCTCAAGCCTGTTGGCAGTCTCATACGTGATCGGCTCGCCTTTGAATATGCGAGCTAGCGTCTGCACAGTCAGCCCAGTGCGACAGGACAAGTCAGTCTGCTTCATGTCCAGAGACTCCATCACCTCCCTCAGAGTCTCTCCAGGGGGAATCGCGTAGTCAGGTTCAAACCCGTATTTTCTTTTTGCCTTAACCATAACTCAGCGTCCTCAATGCGTGTCAGCAATATCAATGATTTCTATGCTTGTGATTCTGGGCCAGTCCAATCCGCCATCATCTTTGGTGGGTACCGGGTCATCAGCAGGAACGAACAACAATCTGTATGGATGTTTCAGATCCAGTGACAATTAGCCTTTGCGATTTCCTGATAATTCGTGGCACCGAGCCATCGGCCATGACGCCATCTCTTCAAGACACTCAGCATCCTGCAACTCCATCATTCTCTGCTGAAGCTTTCGGGCCATGACCGGACCAAGTTTGCCTCTCGCATCCTTCTGGTTACTGCACTGTTTCTGCAGTTTCTTGTTCCTGAAGAATATCTCCATCGCGTCCCTTTGTTGTATCGCCCACTCATCGCATAATATTAACAGAGTATGTTAATACTTTCTGCAACCAGCCACAAGCACATTCTCGATACTGCATATTGCAGCAACGCGAAAGCAAGACGCCCAAGCAACGTCACCATTTCCAAAGGGATACCACCTATTCCTCAGAAAACAGCGATAATCGCTTGCAAATCGGTTGATTTGTGGTAAAAAGGCCGTCTGCCAACGTTGGCATACACGACAGGAGGGCCCATGCCAGGCCTCAAAGAGATAGCCCAAGCCTCCGGTGTTTCAATACGAACCGTAAGTCGAGTGCTCACAGACAACGGATACGTCTCTGCCGCCACTAGGCAGGCCGTGCGATCCGCGGCCGAGCGGCTGGGGTATCGCCCAAACCGCTTCGCGCGGAGCCTCAAAACACAAAAAAGCTACGAAATAGCCGTAGTGGCAACCTCTTACGATGAACTACACATGGCGAAAATCGCCGGATTCGAAAGCACACTCCGGCAGGCTGACTACTCGGTAACGATCCTGTTCGATCACACCGACAGCCGCCAGCAGTTCTGCGATGGGATCATAGATGAACTCGCCGCTCGCCAGGTCGCGGCCGCAGCAATCTTTACCAGCAACGATGAAAACACGCTCCGCTGGGCAAAACGCCTTGAGGACCACCAAACGCCATATGTTTTCTTCTCAAGCGAGCCATCCCAACTGGCAGACAACGTGGCTATCGGCCGCGGAAAAGGCATCTACGATGCAGTCATGCATCTTGCCCAGACCGGACGCAGGCGAATCGCATACGTGGGCCCGGCAACCGCCGCTAGCAGGACCGAAGGATACCTCCAGGCGATGGCAGAACTCGGCAGGGAGCCTATCCAGATAGCTCCACCCGGTGGTGATGAACATACAGCCAGCGATTACCAGAAAACCGCCCGAAATTTCCGCTCCATCGATAATATGCCGGACGCCGTCCAGTTATATTCCGACGAAATGGCGATGGGATTCCTCGCAGGCCTGCATGAAGCACACATAAAGATTCCAGACGAAGTCGCAGTAGTCGGATTCGATGACCGCAGCATGGCCGCTCTGTGCTGGCCTCCGCTTACCACGGTCGCCCAGCCGAACTGGGATGCAGGCAAAGCCGCCGCAGAGATCATCATTGCCAAACTCTCCGACGCCGCCCCACCGGCAGATGGCTGGTCCCGCATTATCCCGTCCAAGCTTGTGGTCAGGGAATCGTCATAAATACGGAACTCCGGCATTGTAACCGGACAGTCCCAGTGATACATATGAACGCGTAACCGTTTTAGCTATTTATAGAAGGAATTACTCAGATGTCATCCAGAAAGCGATATGCACAGGTAGGCCACGGCGGCAGAAGCAGGATGTATGTTGACGCAATATTCGGCGATTTCAAGGAATACGCCGAAATGGTCGCCATCTGCGACATTAACCAGGGGCGCCTTGACCTAGCCAACGAATACATTGGCACCCTCGGCGGCCAGCCCGTAACCACCTACCGGGCAGACGAATTCGACAAGATGATCGCCGAAACCAAGCCCGATACCGTTATCGTCACCTCCGGCCCCGATTCGACACACAGCGATTACATCGTCCGCGCGATGGAGCTCGGATGCGACGTAATCACCGAAAAGCCGATGACCACCGACGATGAGCAGTGTCGCAAGATACTGAACACACGTGCCGCCACCGGGCGCAATATCCTGGTAACGTTCAACTACCGCTACTCCCCGCCCCGCAGCCAGATACGCCAGATGATCATGGACGATGCGATCGGCGAAATCCTCAGCGTCGACTTCGGATACATGCTCGACACACGCCACGGTGCGGATTACAACCGCCGGTGGCATCGCCAGCGCGAAAACTCCGGATCCCTGCTTGTTCACAAGTCCACACACCACTTCGATCTCATCAACTGGTTCCTGAACGACATGCCCGAGCAGGTCTTCTGCCACGCTTCGCACAGCTACTATAAGCCCGAAACCGCCGAGAGAATGGGCCTGGCCAATCGAGGCCCGCGCTGCCACGGATGCGCCGAAAAGGACAACTGCAAGTTCTACTTGAACTTGGAAGACGGCAAGCTGATGCAGGACATGTATCTCAATTGCGAAGACGAAGATTACGGCTACGTTCGCGATAAATGCGTGTTCTCCGACGAAATTGACATCTGGGATAACATGTCAATCTCAGTGCGTTACAAACGCGGCACCCTCATGAACTACATGTTGCACACATACTCCCCCTACGAGGGATATCGCATAGCATTCAACGGCACCAAGGGACGCATCGAACACTTGTGCTGCGAGAATACCTACGTAAGTGGCGATGGCACTGTCCCCGGCGAGCTCAAAAAGGACAACGTGTCGACCACGCTCATACCCGAATTCGGCGCCCCGCAGGTCATCGAGGTGGCTACCGGCGAGGGCGGACATGGCGGAGGCGACCCAATCCTCCTTACCGACATCTTCCACCCTGACCCGCCGGCCGACCCCCTAAAACGTAAGGCTGGACAAAAGGACGGTACATACTCTATCCTTATCGGAGTTGCCGCCTGCAAGAGTATCGATACCGGCTCGGCGATCAACATCGAAGACCTGATCGCAGGCGCTCCCCTCGAGTAAGACAGAAGATAATAGACTACTGATACAGGTGTAATTCTGATGCATGAAAAACTTATGACGTTGTTGGACCTCCATGTGTACCCCGCCAGCATTCAAACCAGTGCCGACACCACATACTTTTTCGCACGCGATGGCCGCGATAAAATCGTCGGCGCCGTTGGAATGAACGAGTTGGACGGTAAATGCGGTGGCGAACTGGACGGTAAGTCCGTCACCATCGGACCTGCCTCACACAAAAACGCCCAAGCCATCCGCAGGGCACTGCCCTGGACCGCACCCAAGCTCTTGGGGCTCAGCACCAGTATCGGACTGGGCGACCGCCTCGGACTGGCAACTCCCGGGCATATCCAGGCCGTACGCGCCGAAGGAAAGGGCTCGGTCACTGCCATACTCGCACAGCAGTCCATCCGCGAAATGTCCCGCACACGCAGAACTGCCGACCAGGTCATGGACTGCGCGACATGGGGCGTGCTGCAGGAAGGCTTTACCGAGGGGTTCGGTTCCGATGCCGACCACTTGCAGCAACTGGAAGATATCGACGTAACGGCGGCCGCCGGTTTCACCATGTTCACCATAGATCCCGGCCTGCACGTGAATGACGATGCCGACGACATGGACGCAGGCACCCTGAACGATAAGTACGTCGAGACCGATTTCGAAACGCTTGAAGTGTCCGCCGATGAGCTCAAGGGCAACTACGTCGGAAAAACATTCCCGCTCGACGGCGGCAGCGAGATCGCATTCGACGAGATGATATTCGCACGGGCGGCCGTCAAGTACGGAAACGCCGTCGCGCACACCGTCACCATGTATCGCCACCTGGTCGAACTCCGCGGCGACGACTTCGAGCTGGAAGTATCCGTCGACGAGACACAGAGCCCCACTTCCGGGCCGGAGCATTACTTCTTCGCCACCGAACTCAAGCGGCTCGGCGTGAAGTGGATATCGATGGCACCGCGATTTGTGGGCGAATTCGAAAAGGGCGTGGACTACATCGGCGACCTCGACGTCTTCCGCGCCAGCTTCGCCGAGCACGCCGCGATCATGCGAACACTCGGCCCGTACAAGATCTCGATCCACTCCGGTTCGGACAAGTTCAGCATTTATCCGATCGTTGCAGAGCTCACCGGCGGCATGATGCACCTGAAAACCGCGGGCACCAGCTACCTCGAAGCCCTGCGCGCTATCTCGGACATCTCGCCAGAACTGTTCCGCGAGATTTTAGACTTCGCACGTGAGCGATACGAGACAGATCGCGCCACATATCACGTGTCGGCCCAGCTATCGAAGGTACCCGCCTCTGCGGACCTGACTGACGATCAGCTGGGTGGCCTGCTGGATGATTTCGACGCCCGCGAAGTGCTGCACGTGACGTTTGGATCCGTACTGATTGCCGACAACTGCACCGGCAAACGCTTCCGCCCGCGCGTCTACGAAGCTCTGGAAAACCAGGAAGACAAGTACTACGACGTACTCCGCTACCACCTCGGCCGCCACGCCGCACCAATGGCCAGGTAGCGACAGGAAAGAACCACCCCTAATAAACAACACCCGGGCCGGCGACCTCACTCCATCAGGAAAGGTTTCCGGCCCAGTTTGTATGCGCCGCCAGCCGTCAGCTCTGACCCATTTCGCTACCGATTCCCCAAAACAACGGGCCGACTTCACGTACGCCGAGCATACCAATCCTGGTTGTGCAAAATGTTGCAAAATGTTACATGAATACCAACTTGTGCACCACGTGGAAGCTTTGAAAATCGGCCGTTAATTGCCAATCCCGCCAGCCGTTAGCCATGATTCACGATCACAAAGATTGTTACATGTGCACTAATCGCCAAAAAGCCCGATTTCCGCAACATTTTGACGCACAGGTCAGCCGACTCTGACAATTTTTTTCGCTCCACCCCACAAAACCAAAGAATTCCCCGCATCAAAACCCTCCCCAGCGGTCAGTATGTTGATATATGACTGCGCGCGTGCCGCAGATTCCCCTGCCACCTCCCAATGCGTCCGGCCCGCCTTCGTAGGACCTGCCCGTGTGCAACCGGAAACATGGGTAACACTTTAGACCGGAAACATGGGTAACACTTTAGACCGGATACATGGGTAACACTTTTCCTATC
>CBDUQP010000012.1:0-38048 GCA_965369385.1 uncultured Phycisphaerales bacterium | reverse complement strand
AGAACTGTTACCCATGTGCCCGGTACAAACTGTTACCCATGTACACGGTTGCACATTCTTGCTGGCCCTTCGGGCCGGAGCCCACGTCCGTTCACCCACCAATCTTCACCCAAACGGGCCATCCGCCGCCTAGTACAATTCTTGGTTTAATGGGGTTAATGAGGACGCTTCCCATTTGATTAGGATTATTCCTATTTAAATAGGGCACCGTCCCTAATTAAATGCGCGAGCCGCGCGGCTGCATCCTTGACCGGGTTTGTGTCTGAGCGGTACAATGCTTGTGGTGGAGAGGATGCCGGCCGGGCGCCATGCCGCTGGTCTTTTGTGACCATCGCTCAAAGGCAATCCTTATCCGCGGCCGTGAGACGTTGCAAGCCGAACCGGGGTTTTTCGTGCATGCCGTGCGTTATGTAATGGTTTTTCCGGAAGAACATAACGAATTGACGGATTTGCCCCGAAAAACTGCGAAATTCCGACGAAAAGAGGCGTTTTGAGAACGCTTTGTGAGTTTTTGCTGTTGTTTGATACTTATTTATGAGTGAAATCCGAATCGTGCGAGAGCTTACCGGGCCGCCGTGGGCGGGGCTGTTACGGGCCAAAAATACGTGCGATGTTTGGCGTTTTCCCCTGGGCCAGCGAGGTCTGGGGTATATTAGGGCCGCAAAATAGTCTCAGATACCAGGTGTCCATCCCAAAACGTACTCGGGGGCGAGTAGGAGACGTAAAAATGAGAAGAACTCACAACAACAAAGGTTCAGTGCTATTGATGGTAGTAGGGCTCCTTGCGATCCTCGGCATGCTCGGCAGCACGTTTCTGCTGATATCCCGCCTGGAGAACAAGCAAGCGAAGGCCCGCACAAGCCGAGGCCAGGAATCCGAAATAGCCAAAGGCAAGCTCAACGAAATAGTAACCCTACTGCAAGAAGACCTCCACTTCGGCGATGCAGGGCGGGCATACTCGAACCTGGACACTACTGGTTTTGAGTACACGGATTGTCGGGATGCCGCTGATGCTACTCAGGATCCGTGGTTGGCGTCTTTTGATAGGGTGGCAGCCCCGAGTGGCGGAAACAGCATTACCATTCCACAAGTGGGTTACGTTCTGGGGCATCCCATGTTGGCGTTCGTGACAAATCTGACGGGACCGACGAATGCGGCCAAGTATAGGGATATTCCGTATCCAATTAACTCTAGTTTCTACAATATTGACAGCGATGGTGACACGTCTTCGCCCAAGGATGCCTACGGCAGTAGGGATTCGAGTGACAGTTATATTGAGTGGGTGTTTGTTGACACCGATGGAGATGGTGACCCGGACTCTGTCCTGACCAATACCGGGATTCTATGCGAATCGGCCGCTGGTGCTGACAGAGAAGTTGACCGTTACTACTGGATGGCAACCCGCATAACCGACATGAGTGGCAAGATTTGCATCAATACTGCGGGGAAGAAGGATGAGCCGCTGGTTTCGGGCACGCCGGCGAGTATCCATATGGCGAGTCTGACTGACATTGATGATGCCAAATATGCCCTAATACACACGAGCCGCAGCGACGGCGAGTCGCTGCTTGATTACTACAACAATTGTGGAAGCCAGCTCGTATCACCGGCCGGCGGAGAGAAACCTTTCTCCATCGGAGAGGAAAGCTATTTTGGCTGGCTCGAAAACGGAAGTGGAGATATCCCGCGGCTGGACGAGAATGCTTCAGCATGGGGTCTGACTGTTAATAACAGGCGAAACTTAACGACGTACAGTTCAACTCAGAGTGTGTGCAGGGGCTCTGAAGTTGCGGCGACGAACTCTAGTCCCAACCCCAAGATATTTGGCAACCGGATGCTGGCGACGGAGATGGTGAGTACTCCCGAAGGACGCCAGGAGCTATTGCACCGTCTGTTGCCTTTGACCGGTGAGAATATAGATATGACTCTGAATGCAAAGCTCATTTTGAGTGCGACGACTATCGGCACCTGGAATGGTGCGGGCAGTTATGCGTGGGCGGCTCCCGCCAAGCCCGGAGACCCGGAAACCAAAGCCGAGTGGGTCTTTACATCGGCGGCGAGTCCAAGTGATTTTGAGCATGTCGGGACCCCGTATCATCTGGTTGAGGTAATGGCGGTCAATCGAACTGGTGGTGAGGACTTGGACTTCGCCACGAATGCATCATTTAAGGTTACCCGCATTCTCGATGTTGGTGGTGCAAGCACCACGAAGGAACTGGGCACCTTCCACATTGATCAGACTGCGGGCGTTGCAGGCGAAGTGTCTCTTGGCTGTTTTGCCGTCGATCCCGATAACGATGCTTTGGTTGTGAAGCTGACCAACGAAGCAAACGGGAAGGTTGCAGCCGGCATTGTCAGGCTCCGAGTGCTCCAATATGACACCCGCCTCAACACCGAGAAGGCGGCTCATTTCGTGGCGAATCTGTGGGCGGCTACTACGAGTGATGCAGAGTTGGCGGATGGGAGTGCCAACGGCATGCTGAAGGATCCGTTTGAGTTCAAGCCTGATGGCGTGACGACATGGAGCGTCTACGGCGTACGTCGCGACCACCCTCGCCTGTCCGAGGCGTATGTGAAGTACATTCCGTCGGTGACGCTTGATGAACCGGCCCCCGCTGACCCCGTAGTCACAGGCAGCGATGATTACAAGTGGGGCGTTGCGATTGAAATCGTGAATCCCACGCAGCGGAACATAGAGATCAATGGTTATGAGCTATACGACCCGGTCACGACGACGGCCATTTCGTTGGCGGGTATGGTTACAGCAAACATTTTGCCTGCTGGCGGTCGGTTGGTCGTCTACAATTATGGCACAGGAACAAGTGGGACTGATGATCCCGTTACCGATTTCAACTTCCCTGTTGCTTCAGTCAAAGGTTCGCCCACTTCCTGGGGCCGCGCCGACACTGTTGGGTCCGAGTTGAATTTCTTTCGTGCTGCTCCAAAGTACCTGCTTGTGAGGAATTATGGTGGGTCGCCTGTCGTAAGGGTTCCAGTTGACTGCCTCGATGTGGCAAGTGATTTTGGTTCGGGGTATAGGGCTGTTACGGTTGAAGCAAATCTCGATACGTTAGCAGATGCTGTTGCCCAGGAGGTCCGTACAAGGCGTGATAGCGACATATCTGTCGGTGGCAGGGCCAAGTTTCTAGTGGCCAAGTGGGTCGATACAGTCGGCGCTCACAGTTTCGGCCCCAAGGCTGCAGGTCTGGTGGTTGTTCCCGACACTGCCTGTCTGGAGGGATTTGATATCCCCAATCTCCAGACAGGCGTTATCAAGATCACTGATCTCTGGCGTGTATTTTTCACCGGCCCGGTACCCATCGGAACGGACGCCACCAATGGCGATGATCTCCCAAGCCGCCTGAAAAACTCGTATGCAACGAAGGAATCTCGTGGCAAGGCGACTCCTGACCTTGTGGATTGTCCGGCTCCGGATTCACTAAGCGGGTACCCGAGTGTCTCCTGGCCATTGTTGTTGCACGAGGTAATCGAGTTCAACGAAACTGATACGACACGCGAGGATACTTCGCGCGTCTACGGCCGCATTAACATCAACACTGCCACAAAGAAAGCCCTGCTGGCCTTGCCCTGGCCGGCTTCGATAACGAAACCCGAAGCTGCCGGCGCCGATATTGTGCTGGACGATGCGACTCTGGGTTCACTGGCTGATGAGATAATCGCGAAAAGGCCATATGCTATTCATGGCGATCTGGGACGAAAGATCGAGGCCTGGCTTATCTTGCAGGATGGATCGTGGGCTATGAAACCAGATCTTGAGGCCAAAGAAGCTCAGTTCATTGCCGGCATAGCCAACGCAATCACGGTTAAGAGTGATGTGTTTGGCGTCAATATGCGGCTGCAGGTTGGGCCGAGTGTTAATGCCAAGAAGGCATGGTATTACTTTGCTGTGATTGATCGCAGTAACTGTCAGGCCAAGAGCGATAAACCGGCGGTGTTGGTATTCCAGCAGGTGAAGTAGTTTGTTCGTCTGCGGCTGGCGGCGGCGACTGGCGGCCCGGATTGACGGTTTTCGGCCGTCGGCTTTCGGCTTCGGCCGCTGGCGGCGCAGCAAAGATGAAATGTGGTGGGAGAACCATGGCGGTGGGCAATTGTCTTGATCATGATCTTGATCACGATATTGCTCGCCGCCGCTTTTTTGCCCCGGCCCCGGCCTCCCGGCCCCGGCCTCCGGCCCCCGGCCGCGCGCAGTCATATACTAACATACTGACCACCGTCACCAATCCCGATGCACCCACTTGCGGATTCTTCTCGCGACACCCCGCCATATTGTTACACAACCGCCCAAAAATGCACCAAAAAGTAACATTTCAGCCAACCTAAACACAGATCTGCGTACCATATTAACACTTTCAAAACAGCCGTTAACGATTTTGAAATTCCCCTCCAACTCCTCCAACTCGTTTGTGTTACGCTTCTGCATGAAGATTCCGCCAAAAATATGCCCCCGCGGCGGCCGCAGCCATTGGCGAATCTGCCGGTTGGGGTCAAGTTCATGGCGAGCAGATGACGATAAAGACCGCGTAGGGATGTCACGCCATACCGGCTTGGCGCCTGCGAAATGGGTCAAAAAATGGTACTGAAGGAATTACTTCTGCTGGGACGTCCCAAGCACTGGGTGAAAAACGTGGTGGTTCTGTTCCCCACGGTGTTTGCGCGCAAGTGGGGCGATCCGGCTGCGTGGTCCGACGCATTGTGGGCAACGCTGGCGTTTTGTCTGGCATCGAGCCTGATATACATTTTGAACGACATCCGCGACGCGGACCGCGATCGGGCACATCCGGCGAAGAAGAACCGTCCACTGGCGGCAGGTCAAGTTAGCGTGGGTCAGGCGTTGAGCATGGCGTTTTGTGTGGCGGCCGGTGCGATTGCGGTATCAGTGTGCATGTTGAACACGCCTGCGATGATTGCGGTGGGGGCATATGTTCTGCTGCAGATACTCTACACGTTCGTGCTGAAGAATTTCATGCTAATTGACGTGATTGGCATAGCGTTGGGTTTCGTGCTGAGGGCGGCCGGCGGTGCACTTGCGATTACGGTTGCGATAAGCCCGTGGTTGTTCATCTGCACGTTCACATTGTGCCTGTTCATGGGTTTCTGTAAGCGATGCAATGAGGTGGTAACGCTTGGCGACGTGGGCGGGGCGGTCGAACACCGCAAGATACTCATCGGCTATACTCCGGCATTGCTTACGCACTTGATCACGCTATCGGCATCCATTGCGGTGCTTGGTTTTCTAATGTACGCCAGCAGTCCGAGCACGATAGCGAATTTCGGTGAATTCGGTAGTACGTGCCTGCTATATACTCTTCCATTGGTGGTATACGCGGTATTTCGCGTTGCGATGCTGTCGATGTCGGGTGCGTACAGCGACCCGACGGACGTGCTGACTCGGGATCATCCGTTCCAGGCGACGATAGTGCTATGGTGTGTTTGCAGTTTCTGCCTGCTGGCGTATGCGGACGAGTTTCAGAAGTGGCTGGGCGTGGCTGGTTAGCCTTGGCAGGCGCGGGGGGCGGGGGGGGAACGCGGCGTATAAAAAACGAGGCAGAATCCGCCATTGACGGACCCTGCCTCGCTGTTGTTTCGCGTTGGGTGCTATTTCTTCTTGGTGGAGCTGGAGGGGATGTCTCCCAGGTGCTTGGCCAGGAATTCACGGTAGAAATTCATTTCGCCGATCAAACCCTCAACACGTCCCAGTTCCTTGCCGGTCTTATCCAGAAGCAGGAACGTGGGGAACTTCTTGATGCTGTGTTCCTTTGCGAACTCGCTGTCAGGTTCGACCTTCTTGAGCACCCTCAACATCTGATACCTGTTCATGAACTTGAGATTGCCGCGGATGGTGCTCTTTGCCATGTTCCGCGAGACCTGGCTGGGCGACGTGAGCGCTACGAATACGAGGATCGGCTTGTCTCTTTCGGTTGCGGTCTTGATTGCGGCTGGCAGGTCTGAGGGCCAGTTGGGCAATTCGCCGCCTGATTTTTGCTTCACATACACGAACAGAGCCACCGCGACGAAAATAGCCACGAAGACCAGCTTGCCCTTTCGGCTTGGCCCGGTTTGGGTATTGCTGGTCTGCGATTTGTCAGCGCGTTGAGCATCTTCGACGTTTTCTGTGCCTTCTGCCGGCATTTCATCGGTCATCTTGTTTTCTCCAGCAAGCCGACGGTTGGTGATTAGGGCTGCTGCCATGGGCGCAGCCGGGTGTTTACGTATGTTTCGTCGGCTATCTACGCCGTGAGCTTGGCATATTTTGCCCGAAGATCGTCCCAGCGTGACTGGTCTTGGGGTTCGTAGGTGTCCAGATTGAATGAGTCTCGCGATACCTGTCGCATTTCTTCGGGCGATTTCACGATCCCCATCGCCAGCGCCTGGCCAAGCGCGTTGCCAACGGCAGTGCACTGGTCCACTCCGGCGTAAACGGGCATATTGCAGGCGTCGGCGGTGAACTGGCAGAGCAGTTTGTTCGCTATTCCGCCGCCGACCATATAGAGGGCGTCGGGTTTCTTGCCGGCCAGCTCGCATGCGGTTGTCAGGCGGCGATTGTATTCCAGTGCGAGGCTCTCCAGCACGCATCGCACGAGGTGGCCGCGATTTTCGGGTGTGGTCTGTCCGCTGCGGGCGATCAGGTCGTACAGGGCCTGTTCCATGTCGGCAGGAGCCATCAGGCTCTCGTGGGCCGCGTCTATGTGGGATGACCATGAAGCGGGGTTCACGTCGGCAGCGGCGGCGGTTATTCGGGAGTAGTCCCACGGGTCGTTGGGCACGTCCCACTTGCGTTTGAGTTCCTGCACGAGCCACAGCCCGGAGATATTGCGAGCGAGGTACCATCCGCCGATGGTGTATTCGTTGGTGAACCCCAGGTTCAGGCATTCGTCGGTGGCGACGGGTTTGTCGACCATGAAGCCCAGAATGCTCCATGTTCCGCATGACAGGAACGCCCAGTTATCGCCCTGTGCGGGCACGGCCGCCAGTGCTGCGGAGGTGTCGTGTCCGCATACGGATACCACGGGCACGCCGCCAATGCCGGCGAGATCCGCAACGGACGGTTGCAGTTCGCCAAGGACGGTAGCAGGTTGGATCATGTTGTGGAACATGTCTGGCAGGCTGAATCGCGTGATGATGTCCGAGCACCAGTTGCAGTCAACGCTCATGAGGTTGGAGGTGTTGACGATGGACATCTCGCTGGCCTTGACGCCGGTGAGGAAGTAGTTCATCAGGTCGGGGATATTGAGGAACGTGTCGGCGATTTCCAGCAATTTCGAGCCGTCGCGCTTCATGGACAGCAGTTGGAACAGTGAGCTGATCTGCCATGGTTCGTATCCCGTCGCGGCGAATATATCGCTTCGGGACATGATCGGGTCGGAATATTGGTGGATATCGTTTGTCCGCGTATCGCGGTAGTGCACGGGGTTGCCCAGCAGTGTGCCATCTTCGCCCAGCAGGCCGAAATCCACCCCCCATGTGTCGACGCCGATACTCGTGAGCGATATGCCGTCTCGTGCGCACGCCTTGAGCGATTCCAGCGTTTCGCCCATAAGGAATGGCAAGTCCCAGTGCAGTGTGTGGCCCATACGCACTGGTCGATTGGGGAAACGGTGAATTTCTTTGAGTGTGACCTTCCCGTCGCAGAGGGTCACCAGTTCGCCGCGGCCGCTCTCTGCGCCGAAGTCCATAGCGAGGAAGCATTGCTTATCACTCATTCGTATTCTCCACGTCTATATCGACAAAGCCCGCGGACTCCGGTCCACAGGCTTTGCCAGTGCTGCATTATACTATTTTATGGGCCTGTCAGGCCAATACTTTGTAAGGATGAATCAACCGGGTTGTCAACCGGGTTGAACGCTTCCGGAGCATGCCGGGCCGATCACAATGGTTCAATACAGGTGTGCCTGGGCACTATTTCTTCCTTTTGGCTTCAGCCTTTTTCTGCCTGAACTCGGTGACGTTGACATTGCAATGCGTGCAGATGTTCTTGGGCATCTGGCTGTGGTCCATCATTCCGTTTGGTCCGCCGGGGCCCATGGGGCCCATCATCATGGATTCGTTTACGTAGTATTCACCGCAGCTTGGGCACTTCTGCATCATGACGGTGTTCATTGATTTGCATTTCTTGCATTTGATGCCCATACCCATACCCATCATACCCATTCCAGGCATTCCGTATCCCATGCCTCCCGGCCCGCCACCGTATCCCATGCCTGAGATATCGATATCATTCTCTTTGGCATATTGCTCAAGGGTCTTGTCTTCCGCGGCGGCCTTCTGGCTGATTTCGCTGATTTCAGCCATCTTCTTGTTGCTTTCTTCCATACGGGCTCTTTGGTCGGCGATGGTATCAACGAACTCCTTCTTGCAGGCCTTGCAGTGATAATGATGATCCCTCTGTGCAGGACTGCTGGGGCCCATGACCTGGCGTATCACGAAATACAGGGCACCGAGAATGACCACAAGCAGCACGATAGTCATTATTGTCTGTGTTTTTGGATCATCTGGGCGAAGAAGCTTTTTCAGTTTGCTCTCACCGTAATAGTCGTCGGCCATGATTACGTCTCCTGAAGCGGGGAAATTGGTATTACTCGCGATATTTCGATTTGCTCGATCTACTTACAATTCTAGCGACTTAGTGAAGTACATGTCAAATCACTGTTGATGTTTTACTGAGCGATTTGCAATCAATGTATCGGGCAGATAAGATTGAGAACATGAGTATTAGCAAGCCTCCACTGAGAATCCAGCCCACTACGCTGTGGGAATACCCCTCCCAGCATTACGGTGACACAGCCCAGGGCAGCGCCGCATATAAAGGTGCTACCCCCAGTTACGTAATATGGAATCTGATTAAACGTTATACCGCCAAGCGGGCATTGGTCGTCGATCCGATGGCCGGCAGCGGGACCACGCTGGACGTCGCTCGCGATTTGGGCAGGCGTGCGCTAGGTTACGACGTTAATCCGCAGCGTGACGGTATTTTTCGGGTGGATGCCCGCAAGTTGCCCCTGGAAGACGGGAAAGCTGACTTCGTATTCATCGATCCGCCATACTCCACGCATATAAATTACTCTGATGACAAGCGTTGCATCGGCAAACTGGATGCCGCTGAAAGCGGGTATTACGAGGCGATGGAGCAGGTTATCAGCGAAATTCACCGCATCTTGAAGCCTGATAGCTACATGGGACTGTATGTGAGCGATTCCTACGTGAACGGAAAAGGGTTCTACCCAATCGGTTTTGAACTGTTCGCCATCCTTCGCAAGTTCTTCGAACCGGTCGATATAATCTCCGTCGTGAGGCACAACAAGACGCTGGATATGGGTAACTATCGAAAGGCGGCCGAAGAGGGAAACTTCTTCCTCAGGGGTTTCAACTACCTGTTCGTCATGCACAAAGCCGCCGATGCCGGCAAAAAGAGTCCCAAGGGCGTCCAGCGTTCAGCGGGGAAAGATGCCGGCGATGCCGACTCGCAAGTAACCGAAAAGAAAGATGTAACAAACAAGACTACCACCAGGCCGCCGAAGCAGACCAAGAGTCCTGTCGAGGAGTCTCCGAGGCGAAAGGGCAGCCAGGCCGGCCGCGGGAGCTCAAAACGCCCGGCCGCCGGGAAACCAGCTCGCCGGAGATCGTCAGATGCGTCAGGGCCCAAACGCCCGCCCAGGCCTCGCAAGGGCGGTGGCGGCAGAAAATAGCGAAGTCAAGGGTCGTTCTGCCTATTGTGGTTCCCTGCTCCATTGCTATGGTAAGGCTTGGACACCGTTTCGCAAACCGAAGCAACAAGTCATCGCAATTCAAGCTTGAGAGTCTCGCCGGGTGTAAATGCAATCGTGTATCCCTTATCGCGGGCAAACCCTTGAACAGGTGGGTGGTTGTAGTCGCGGGGGATGAGCGTCGCTATCCCATCGTCTCCCGCCAGCGGCGCAGGGTGGATGCCACCAGTTGTTTTCGCATACCCAATACGGGCCGGCGGGTGGATTGACGATGCGCATCGCCCGGACCGTTTCGACCGGACTTTCGCCGCAGGATTTGCCGCAGGATTCGCCCGGGCAACAAGTGTCGCTCGGAACACAGAGTTCTCCCGCGTCGCCGCTATCGAAGTCCAGGCGGATTTCGCAGGCTTCCGCGCAGCACGCGGCCGCCAGTTGCGTGGCGTTAAGATCCTCTGGCGCATCTATCCACATGCCAATCCGCAGATCGTGTGAATGCGATTGTCCACAGTGCAACTCCAACTTGCCGGCATTCCACGTGATCCGGCTGACCTGTTCGCTGGCAGGAACGTATACGACCAGCGGGCACATGCCGTCACGCGAGGCAAGGCGTATCGGCTTGCCCATTTCTGGCGTTTGGTCTGGCTCGTAGCCGTCCAAGTTCAACACCGTCACCGCCTCGCTTTCATCGCAGGGGCCCACGAATACTCGCTGGATGTGAATCCACAGCCACGGGTTGTCGGCTTGGGTTTGCCAATCGCGAAGTTCAACCATCGTCTGGTTCTATTATTAGGGGGCTATCAGGTCAGACAGGTGTTCCTCAAGCAATGCTCGGGCGAGTTCGGCGTTTCTTGACGCAAACGCCCGTGCGATCATCTTGTGCTCGGCACCGATGTGTTCATCGGCCAGGCCCACAGCTTCCACCTCGGCCGCCCGCCTGGAAAAGTAAACGTCTATTATGCCGACCATCCTGGTGAGCATCTCGTTTCCGGTCGCTTCGAGGATAGTGGCGTGGAATCTCAATTCCACTTCGTTGAGAATGTTGTCGCACGCAAGATTGCGAATCTTCCGGTCGCTCTCGTCGGCGATTTCTGTCAGCCGCGCGATCTGCTCGTCCGAGGCGCGAGTGACGGCTATGTTGATCGCACCGAGTTCCAGCGAGTAGCGAAGTTCGGATAACTGCTGCAGCGTGGCAGCGTCAGTGGCGAGGCAATCGAACGCCTGGGCGAACAGTCCGATGGGATCAGGATTGGCTACGAGCAGCCCGACACGCTGGCGACTTTCGAGTATGCCGAGCGCCTGCAGCCGACTTATTGCCTCCCGCATAATCACGCGCGAGACGCCAAGTTGCTCGGTTAGCGAGGCTTCCGTGGCGAATAGCTGGCCGGGCTCGAAATCGCCCTGGGCAATCATTTCTCGCAATCGCGCGGCAGTATCTGTTGCAAGACTGGCTTTCTTCATCGAAAATGCTCCATATACCTGTTGGGTCCATGTAGTATTATTGGGCGTACTAGTCAAGCATAAAGGGCAATTGACCCATCAAAGTGGCGATAAAGTAATACAATAAGGCGTAATGCCGGGTTTGCGAAAAGGGAAGGATTATGGCCGATAGCGATGCGATGAAGACTCTGATGGTGGTTGGGGCTCATCATGATGATAACGAGCTGGTTGGCGGGACGATGCTTCTCCACGCCCAGGCCAGATGGCGCGTGGAGTTGTTCTTCAAATGGATCAAGCAACATCTGCGCATCCAAACTTTCTATGGTACATCCGAGAACGCCGTGAAGACGCAAATCTGGATCGCCGTAGCCGTCTACGTGCTGATCGCCATCATCAAGAAACGCCTGCAATTCGACCAGAGCCTCTACACAATCCTACAAATCCTCAGCGTCACGATCTTCGAGAAAACGCCCATTTTACAGGCCTTTTGCGATCAGAATTGCACCAACGAGAACACCATGTTCTATAACCAGCTATCATTGTTCGACTTATAACCGGACAGTAGTGACCCAAGCCGGTGTTTCTGATGAGCATATCGCCATTCGCGAGGCGGAGTCCACCCGCGCTGCCGCTGTGCTTGGGGTCGAGAGAGTGTTCCTGCATCAGCCGGAGGGGAACTTCACTGATATCACTGAATCGCGGAAACTGCTGGTCGGCGTGATGCGGGAATACCGGCCGGACATTGTGATCACTCATCCCCCGCGGGACTATCATCTGGATCACATCAGCACTAGCAAATGCGTGCAGGAAGCATTGCATCTTTCGTGGAATCCGTGCTTCGAGGATGGTCGGGATGTGTGTGCGCTATGGCGAAGCTGTACCACTGCGATGCCTGGTTCCTGCCGTTCGAGCCGGACGAGTACGTGGACATCAGCGAAGTGATAGACATCAAGCTCGAGGCACTCGGTTGTCATGAGTCGCAACTGTCAAATTGCGGGCGATCTGAAGGCGACATGGTGGATATGGCCCGCCAGCAGAGCAGCAATCGCGGAATTGAAGCAGGCGTGAAGTATGCCGAAGCATTCCGCCTGGTGCCCAACCTCGGCAGCGTCCGCCTGAACGGCATGCTCGGCGGGTAAGGTCTTGGTTCGGTTTTTTGACTCGCCATTTGTGGCGGTGGTATTCTCGGCAACTGTATGTGTTTGGCATATAATCGGTTAGGCTTCAAGAACTTGGCAGCGATCTATATCCACTTGATTTGCCAGACGCTGAGCATTATAAGCAGAGATATTACAAGGCAATTAGCGTCCACAGCGAGAGCAAAAAGATGGCGAAATAACTGTCTGGTTGCCGATACTGTCAGTGGGTGTTTTTCTGGGGAGATGACCGTTACAGAGACGGAGAAGGCGGCATATGCTGACGCGACAGAGAGTCTTGCTTGGCTTAGTTCACTGGGGTCAAGTACATAACGACGGAAAGCCCGTACCCAGGACGCATCTCACGAAACACGCCTTCTTGCTTGCGAAGGAGTATCTGGGTAGCGAAGGGGCGCCATTCTATGATTTTGTGCCTTACAAGTACGGGCCATTCTCATTTGCTTTGTATCGTGAACTCGGTGCTTTGTGTGACAAAGGCTATCTTGATGCGTCCTGTGATAAGGGCCCATTACATATTGGTGGGGGCCGTGCGGATGATGTTGAGGGAGAACTGGACAAGCTATCGTGGGACGTTCGAAGTGCTATAGACAGTGTGACTCGCGCCCATATCAATCAATCTCAAGACGATCTGTTGCGGGAAGTATACGCAAAGTACTCGTGGTATGCTGTGCATTCGGAGCGGCAGGATCTGGTTTCTGCTCCAGTCCAAGTTCCGGTTGCGCCAATGGCCGTGTACACAGTTGGCTATGAGGGTGTCACGATAGACGGTTTCTTCGACAGCCTTCTACGGAGGGGAATCAAGGGTATTATTGATGTTCGATACAATCCGATTTCGCGCAAATATGGTTTTTCCAAGAAAACATTTTCTGGTATTGCTGCCAGTCTGAATATTGAGTACGTTCATATGCCTGAGTTGGGTATTGAAAGCAGTCGTCGCAAGGGATTGAAGGGCGATGATGATTTCACTGCGCTATTTGACTGGTATGAGAGTACGCTGGGTGATCGTATGGAGTACGTTAAGGCCGCTGTTCGCAGTGCGGAAAATGGGCCAACAGTTCTGCTCTGCATGGAACACGATGCGGAGTCGTGTCACAGGCGGAGGCTGGCAGACGCTATGTGTGCCTTGTCATCCCAAGAAGTCGTTCACCTCTAGCTTATGGGTGGGGCATGAAGAAGCACAGAGTCTTGATTACGGTTAAGACGTATCCAGTTCCCTCAAAGACGTACGATGAACTCGTCTGCACGGCCGGCATCACTTCCGAGGGGGAGTTCATCAGGCTGTATCCGATCAACTTTCGCGAACTTTCCTACTCCGAACAGTACCGGAAGTATGAGTGGATAGAGATAGAAGCTGAGAAGCACACTCAGGATAAACGCAAGGAGAGTTGGCGTCCGAACTGTGAGACTTTGTCTGTTGCCTCACACATTGGGACCAAGCTCGATCCGCATTGGGTGGAGCGAGGCAAGCATATTCTCCCCTTGGTTTCCGCTTCCATGGAAGAACTGTATCTCAAGCAGAAAGAGGACAATACATCCTTGGGGATTATTCGGCCTCGTGAGATCCTTGATCTTGAGATATCTCGCACCGAGTCTTCGTGGTCTGCAGGTCAACTTGCCCAGTTGAAGCAGGCGCGTCTATGGGAAACCCGGGACGTGACCAAGACGCCGCCAAGGAAGATACCGTGGTATTTCCGATATCGTTTCCGATGCGATGACCCGGAGTGCACTGGGAAGCACAAGATGATGACAGAGGACTGGGAGGTGGGAGCATTCTACTGGCGGATGTTCGATGATTGTGGCAACCACGAGAAGGCCGCTGAGGCGACACGCGTTCAGTTTCTTGACAAGGTGTGTGCGCCAGACCGAGACGTTCACTTCTTTGTTGGAACGGTCTTGGCTCATGGAACGTGGGTGATTATTGGAGTGTATTGGCCAAAGAAAGAAGACAATCCTTTGTTTGGATAGATCGGGTGATTTGTCATCTCTGCTGTCCAGTGTTTCGAGTGTAGTCGATGTATAGGACCTGACAAGATATGAGATGACGCACACCGCAGTGCTAAGGGTTTGGGCTAGCCGAATTTGTAGTGCTTGCGGATCGCTTTGGTGATTTTCCATGTGCAGTCGAGTTGGGCGGGGAAGATTACCAGGTCTCCCGGTCCGAAGTTTACGGCCTGGTCTGCGGTGGTCACTTCAACTTCGCCTTCGATCAGCAGGCATGTTTCCGATTCATCATAATGCCAGGCGAATGTGGATGCATCCTTCTCCCAGATTGGGCATTTGTTCATCTGGGCTTCTTCGTCGGCCGACGGTTTTCTGACTTCGATATCCATTCCATGCTCCCTTGGGCATGTTGCCGGGGCAATCCGCACTTGGATCAGTCTTTATCTTGAAGAATCCTGAAAATTGTTCAGGCTGATCTCCTTCTTCAGAGTCGGCCAGTAGTGTCGCGAATAGACCCAGATCGAGATGATGTTGATTACTATGCAGGCGAATTCCAACCCGTAGGCCACGCCGACGTGCACTTGCAGCCACCAGTCTTTCGGTGCAGCCAGATGGTAGTAAATGAAACCGATGGCGGGGAAAGATATCAGCGTGCGTGCTTTTCCTGACCAGTTGGCCTTGGCGTCCACGCCGTAAAGAGCCCCGATCGAGCGAAGGAAAGATATCCACTGATCTCGCATGAGGAAGAGTATCGTGAGCCCGAGCAGTATGCCCGCGTGCACGTCGTTGCCCTGCCCGACGCCGGCGAGGTAAATCAGTGTGGGGAATGCTGTGAGGTAGAAAACCTTGTCGGTAAGCGGGTCGGCGTAGGCCCCCAGGCGCGTTTCGACCTTGAATTTGCGGGCAAAGTAGCCGTCGAACAGGTCGGTGAACGCAGACGTCGCCATCGCGATGAAAGCCACTGAGAACCACATCCCCGACAGCGGCTTGTTCGCAAAGAGATTGACCGCAAAGAAAATCAGGATAAGCCATATCCTTGCGAAGGTCAGCGACTGTACGAAGTAGAATTTCCATTTGCGAGACGTGTCCATTGTTGGCTCCATTCCGGCGGTTTCTCGCCGGGGTCAACATCATACGAGAAGATGCGGGCAGACGCGACACTAACGCGCCCGCCCACATCAAAAAACGTTTTCGAATGCACACAGACAGGAAAATAGTCTCGGTTGCCTGCGGGCGGGCAGTCTACTTCTTCGAGGTATCGAATGGCGTGCCTTTCTTGGCAGCCGATACTACTTTCATCACCTCGATAGCCTCGTCGAGCGTGATGGGGAATTCCTTGCCGTTTCGAATTGTGTCGTACAGGTAATCCCAGATGCTGTCGTGATCCATCTTACTCTTGGGGCGTACCTTGATGTTCTTTTCGATCCACTTCAGCTTTTCTGCATTACCGAATGGGGTGTCCAGGTCCGGTGACGTTACCTTGGCCTTGCACTTGCCCAGTTTGAGCTTAGGGTCCAGATATTTCAGTTGGATGCTGTCGCCGGTGCAGGTGAGCACACCCTTGGATCCGCATATCGTCCACTCGGGAGATGCCACTGCCATGCCGCCGCTGATCGAGATATCGATGATCCTGCCGTTTTTACCGGTCATGATTATCTTCAGCGTGTCTTCGGCATCGCCAACGGCGGCGATAAGCTTGAGGTTGCTCCACATGTCGGCCAGCGGCGATTCGAGTAAACGCAGGCCGTGATCGATGATATGCGGGCCCCAGTTAAGCATCATCCCGCCACCGCACTTCATGATCGTCTGCCAGTCATCGCGGCGTTGGTAGCTGTGTCGGCAGAGGCGGATTTCGAAGATGTCGCCGAGAATGCCCGAAGCCATGATCTCCTGAATGTGCAGGAATGCTTTTTCGAATCGCCTGTTGTGGCGAATATAAAGGTTGCCCTTGCTCTTGGCGTCGGCTGCTTTGAGCTTCCTGGCCTCGGCGTGTGTCTCGCTGATCGGTTTTTCGAGGAACGTGTTCTTGCCTGCCTTAAGGGCGGCGAGGGTCTGTTCAACGTGCTGGGGAGTGCGGCTGGCGATGTCTATCAGTTCTACATTATCGTCTGCGAGCATTTCTTCGAACGTGCGGTAAGTGGGGCATCCGTATTCTGCGGCGAACTTCTCACGCCGGGCCTTCACCGGGTCGCATGCGGCGACGATCTTGAACTTCTTTGTCCTGTTCTTCAACTCCAGGCAATGCATGCCGATTCCCGCGCGGCCTAGTCCTACGATTCCGATACGTATTGGTTTGGTCTTCGCCATCTTGAGTAGCCTTTTTGTTCGAACTGAGTTCGTTGGTGTGTATTCCTGCTTCTTTCCGGCGAGCTGCCGGTATTGCTCATATTGGAGATTAGCATTGCTGGCAGCGCCATTCAAGGCTCACAATATCAGTTTTGCACAGGAATATCGCTTGTGTTGGGGAGTTGCAGGTATATCCTGACGTATCAGCATAGTAATATCACCGCACGGCGGAGTGGCGATGTCGGCCGAGCGAGAGCAGCATACCACTGCAGAAGAAGGAAACCAGAGATGAAAGCGTACCCATGTGATGTTTTTGGCAAGATGGTGGCGGTCGGCATGTGCCACTTGTTGACGCCTGTCAAGCCGATGGCAGACAAGGACGGCTGGACTGCGTTGCAGTATAGCAGCGTGGATCATTCTGAGAACGTGGTGTTGGCGTGCAAGCTGGCGGCTTCGGGATGCAAGTGGCGGGTGACGCTGGAAGGATTGTGCGAGACTGCATCATATAAGGTGGTGGACGATGACGATCGCAGTGCCCAGACGCTCAGCGGAGCCGAGCTGATGAGCGATGGGCTCGAAGTGGAAATCGAGTCAGGGTTTGAAGCCAAAGATGTTCGAGGTGACACTGATCGCTTGATGCGGCCAGCAGTCCGTTGAAAAATGGATTGCGTCGCGAGTGCGCAGGATTTCAACGAGCATCAAGGAACGAAAGCGAAGGCAATTCAGGTGAATTGTCGAGTTTTCGTGACGCAGACGCGCAATTGAAAGACTCGCACGTAGCAGGAATAGCTTTTTCAACGGGCTGCTTCAGGAGTGATTGACGTGGACGACAATATAGGCGAGCACCAACCAGAGATTACTTACCCCTGCCAGTGGGAGTATAAGTTGATAGGCAAGTGTCCGGATATGGTTCGGGCGGCGATTGATGAGGTTGTCGCAGGCATGGATTACAAGGTAGCTGCATCCAATGTAAGCAGCGGCGGTAAGTACTCTTCGATCAAGCTTGAAGTTCAGGTTCCTGACGAGGCAACACGCAACTCCCTGTTCGATCAGTTCAGCAGGTACGATGCGGTTATGATGGTCCTCTAGTTTTTTGACGGCGAAATGGGCGTGTGTGAATATTCGTCAGTCCATATCGGAAGGTAGGCATATTTGCCTGCGGAGGTTGACTATCGCACTGCCCGGTATTATTCCGGGCAGATGTTGGTGGTATCGCGTCAGTACTCCCACGGCTGTAGGGTTTCCCCTCATATGGTCCTGTGTTTTCAAGTGGTGAAAGTTTTGCTCATGCGGGCGTGCATTTGTCCACATTGAACAAGACATTACCCACTGCTTGGCAAGTACCTACGAAATACGTTGCAGCCGTAATCCCGGAAGAATGGAGAGTCCACCGTGGTTTTGACTCAATTTACGGATTTGTAATGTCGAGATAATCACGGTGCAAAGCGGCTGCAAGACAGGACTTATGTATGTTGACGTGGGGACACCGTTTTTGATCGGTGAATCTGGCATTGTTTTGATGCTTAGAATTCATCAAACCTATTGGAGAAAGGGTACGACCATGCAGACTGTTACTAAAAGAGACTTGGTGGAACGCATCGCGGATATAACCTCTACCAAACGCGCGGACGTGAAAGCGATTGTGCAGTCCTTTATGGACGAGATCATCCGTGAGCTTAGCGAGGGCAATCGCTTGGAATTCCGCGACTTTGGGGTATTCGAAAGTCTGGAACGTGCCGCGCGTACAGCCCAGAATCCCAAAACGCTCGAGCCTGTTCGCATTCCACGCAGGCGGACGGCCCGGTTCAAAGCTGGGCGGATGATGAAAATCAAGCTTCAAAAGGGCATGCAGCCGGGCGATGTTCAGTCGTCCGGAGAGAGCGCCAGGCCGTAGCTGTTGTTGAAAGGCCGACTGCCCTTTACTGTAGCTTCGGGCATCTGTGGGCAAAGTTTCTCTGTTGGTTCGCCCGTCTGTTCTGCGAGTCTTCGGGTAACGCTTTGTGGCACGGGGATGCTATCGGAGAGTGGTTCGGAGTCAGGCTTTTGGCGTATTGATCCAGAGTGCCTTTTCTTATCGTATTTTATCGATTCATACCGTCCGGGGGGCGGTCCGTGAATGTTCGTGCCAGTCTCCTGCCTGGTGGAACGTTTTTGGAATTGTCAGTGGGCCGCGATGGTCGCTTGCGATCATCGTGGCCCACTGCGTTTTTAAGGGGATCCCACATTCGGGGCCAGGCCGCTGAAGCGTGTGATCCCGCAAGAGCTGGAAACCCCACTTGCCCGCAAGCAGCAGAATATTGGTGGACGCCGGTGATGGTGGAGTTCGCATTGATGTTTCAATCGAAGTGGACTTATGAACACGATGCTTCCATTGGTCGTCTGAGTTGTTATGATGTCGCCATGTTTGGCCGCCTGGCTATCGCTTCCGGTGGCGTCTTCGAGTTGTTTTGGAAGTCGGACCCAGTGGAGTTGATGTATGACTTTTTCATGCCAGCAGTGTGGTGCAAAGTGCTGCAGATATTTCTGCTTTCAGATAGATACGCCCGACGAGTACCCGGAATTCGAGAATATTCGATGGTACCTTTGCCACGAGGGCGTAACCGTCCATATTGATGAGGATGGCGACTGGTTCATGCAGGTCGAGAATATCTGCAAGCATCTCGACAAGAATAACCAGTGCTCCATATACGAAGATCGCCCGCTCATCTGCAGGAGTTATAGCCACGATGAATGCGAGGAAACCGGCGGCGAGTACATGTATGAGAAGGAGTTCAAAACTCCCGCTGAAATCGAAGCTTACGCCAGAAAAGAACTTGGTGATGAGGTATTCGACAAAGAGATGGTCAATCATCGCGCCAAGGCCGAGGGGGTCACTTTGGCAGTTATGAGAAATCGAATCTTCGGTCCATCCAAGAGGACAAAAAGTCAGAAGAAGACCAAATCCTAGGCTCACACCAGGTATACACGTGTGCGAGATTTTTCTCTGGCACGAGACAAAACTGGCTGTGAGCGGCTATTTCGCTCTCGTTGAAAGTAGAACAGGTGATCAGGAGACCGCAGGTGAGCGAGTCTATCTAAAATTCGTCTAGCAGGCGATCGTTCGGCGTTGTTTTTTCACCTGTTCGCCTGTTCTACTGCTCACCTGCTCTGTGTGTGAGATTTCTTTCACACCAGAAAGAAATCTCGCACACGCATACACTCGCATTCGTTCGTCGGGTTGCTGCTAAGCGCCTAATGTCTTAAAGTAACCGGCGTAATCCTATTCAAGTTGGTATTGCTTATTCCGATCCTCTGGACAGGGTGTGGGGTATGGCGACGTCTGTTGTGAAGGGCCGTCGCCCGATTCACGCTTTTTCCCAAAAGACAGGAAGCCACCCGGCAAACCGTATGGGTGGCTTCTCTGACTAATTCTTGTATTCGTAGCTTGCTGCTACTATTCGGCATTTCGTTTGCGAGCATAACCGTCCAGTGCAAATGCAGCCCACCAACTGCATTCCACACCACTTGAATGGGCCGACAAGGACAATATTCAACTAAATATTCAGAAGACAGTCACTGAATGTTACGTCGTGGATTATGAGCGTATCTTTGCCATCGGCCAGTAACAAGACGGCCTGGGGAGTGTCGGTGCTGAATGTCAGTGATACGCCCAAATCGTGCCAGCCTGCGGTCAGTTCCACATCGCAGAACGATCCGGGATGGCCACGATGGGGCATTGGGCAGAAGTCGCCATCCTTGTAGTTGAGCATCTCGTTACCATCGAGCGTCAAAACGCATGAACCGTTTGATGCCAGCATGATCCGCACGAGCTGTTTGCGCGGAAAGTGGAAACGGGTGGCCATCTTGATGTCGCCATTGGAGTTCGGTTTGGCTAGGTCGTTGGGCATTACCATTCGCTCTGGCAGCCATGTGTTCTGGCAGGTGTCGCCGTCACAGATCGTCCACGGCCAGGCGCTGATGAGAGGCAACTGATGCTGTGCGGTCACGCCGCCGGCGGAAATGCCCAGCGTCAAGAATTCACGGTACTTGCGAAGGTCGGCGGGGGACGTCAGGTTGAATTGCACTTTTGTGCTCTCGCCTGGTGCCAGTGATATTTCCTTTGCGGATTGCGTGTTGAGCTGCCATTTTGCGGGCAGGTCGATGCTGACTTCAGCGGCGATTGCGGCCTCTGTCCTGTTGGCAAATCGCACCAGAACACTGGTCATTTTGCCGGGGATGAAGGTCAGCCCGTTGGGGTACATTGCCTCTATTCGCAGCCCGTCATTTGTCAGCAACATGCTGTTGGCGGGATCTGTCTGATATGGTGCGAGGTCGTTCAGGTCGGCTGGCGTAGTTTCGCTTTCGGTCAGCCGCACAGTGTTTGAGCGGGCGTCAAGCATCGGTCCAGCCATGGAGACTGTAAGGTCGGTCAGTTCCTGCATGGTTTTTGGGGGGTGCATGTTCTTCATCTCAGACGACAGGACCACTTCGTCGCTGATGGGCACCAGCCATTTTTCGGGAATACTGGCGGGGTCAAGGATGCCGAGCAACGCACCCAGGGTTGCTCCTGTGCAGTCGGTGTCCTGCCCGCAGTTAACTGCTATGCAGATCGCTTCGCCAAAGTCGCTGCCGGCCAGCCATCCGAGAATGGTGAACGCGATGTTCTGCGGGGTATCGGTGAAGTTCGGATTGCCGAAATCGCGAAGAATGTTCTCTCGCACGGCCTTCCAGTCGCCGTCTTGGGCAAACCAGTCAATTGTGGCCCGGACTGCCTGCGAGGTGCGGCAGTCGGTGGGGATTGCCGACAGGCCGAGTTCGATAAGGCGGTCACGATCCTGCATTACAAAAGCGGCCGACTCTATGACAGCCAGGAATATCTCACCCCAGATGCCTTCGCCATCATGATCCACGATCGCGTCTTCGTATGCCAGTTCCCGCGCTAGCGCCGGGTCGCCGGGGGCGAGAGCGGCCCATATTTCACTGCGGATGGGGCTTCCCATGCAGTCGCCGCAAAAGTTCAGGTGATGTCCGCTGAGGGGCGGCATGATCCCGCGAGCGATGTTGGCCGTCGCAACGCCATACTCGTCCCAGGGGAAATCGGTGTGTGCGATCCATCCCTTGGCGAGGTGCGTCCGGTCGACCGCCGGTCCGAAGCGGTCGGCGACTTCTGCCCAGAGTACCTGCAAGTCCAAATCATCATTGGGAATCGCGCCTTTGGGTACTGGATCGTAGAAGGTCAGTTCCAGCGGGCCTGGATTGCCTTCGTGCGGCTGGCCGAGCGTTCCGCCGACTGCCTTTCCAAGCCAGCAGCCCATTACCTTGTTGCGGTATTCATCTCTGTTGATGCGTATGTCAGATGTCTGCGTCATTGCTGTCTCCATGATTCAGTCCTCGCCACCAGCCGTGTTTGCCTTGGGTTAGCTGAGGGAATACACTAATACTCTTGGTTCAAAAAGTCACCGAAAAAGTCATTCGGGATTGTCCAGAGAAGCACTCATTTAACAGGATGTTGGGTAAATCGCAATGAGGAAATCGCAAAAAGCGGCCGGAAATTTCACGGATTGGTCATGCAACAAGGCTAGCAGCCCGTTGAAAAAGCCATTCTTGCTGCGTGCGGGTCTTTCACCTGCGCGTCTGCGTCACGAAAACTCGACAATTCACCGGAATTGCCTTCGTTTCCGTTCCTTGGTGCTCGGCGAAATTCCGCGCACTCGCGACAGGATCCATTTTTCAACGGACTGCTAGGCTCGCGATCTGTCCCTCGAGCGACGCGTATTGTGAATGTGTCTATTGTGATTTGGGTTTGGAGTGTGGGAGCACAGACAGTGGCATGATATGTTTATCGGTTGCAAGGCGCAAAAAGATCGCCCACCTTTTGGGCGGACGATCTTTGGTATTTGCATCTGGCTTGGACTAGCTGGCGTTCAGCTTGTCGGCCGGCACATCATCTTTTGAGCAGTCCCTTATTTCTTGCGGCGAATCCTGAGCAGCAGCGGAGCACCTATGGACAGCAGAAGCATGCTGGCAGGTTCGGGGACATAGTTGTATGTCACGCTTACTTCGCCATCAGCGGACATTGGGAGGATTGAGACAGCAATACCGCCGATGCCTCCGTAGTTGGCCACTTGCGCAATTTCGGCGGTGATATCGAAAGTGCCTCCGCCGATGAAGTCTGACCAGAAGTTGCTATTGACGTAACCTGCTCCGGTCATGGATTCCAGCCCGCCCTCGTACTTCATGCTATCAGGTCCGCCATCATCTTGAAACGTGCCGCATCATCATAGATTCCGCAGGGAATGCGGCAGTGTGCGCTGGCGACAGGTGCGAACGTCAGGAGGATAATACTGCCGGTTGCTGCCACCATCGCCAACAGGCCCAGTAGTGCTGTCTTGTTTTTCATTATTCAGGTCTCCCTATCGAAGTTCCGTTTTCGAACAGCTATCGCATATTTCCTGCCCAGCAGGCATGGCGAGGTGCGGCCAGGTGGTTTATTGATAAGTATATGCATCGTGACGGTTGCATTGCTTGTATTGTTGCCTGACGCTCGGCGCGAATCACCCGCCTTCGCGACAGAATCAATGTTATAGCGGATTGCCAAGCCCAAGGCCGCCCGTTCTCGTATCGAACAACTTCTGGCATGCTATTGGCATTTTTACATGGATTTGTTATCTATGTCTGTCCCGGCAGTGGTGTCGGTTGGCTGCATTGGATATTCTGTAATCAATGTTGTGAGATAAGATGATAACTGCATTAGAATGCGTTCCCTGTTTTGTTGGACAGTCTCTGGATGTTCTTCGTATGACAACAGATGATCCCGCGCTGAAAGAGAAAATTCTCCGCCAGGTGCTCAGATCGTTGAGCGAGATGGACATGACCCAGCCGCCGCCGGCTATGGCTCGCGACATCCATCGCATCGTTCGAGAGCAGACGGGCAATCTGGATCCCTACAAATCCGCCAAGCTCGAGCACAATAGTCTGGCTCTACGTCTGCTGCCCGAGCTTGCAAAGAGGCTCGAAGCCGCCGAAGACAAGTGGGAAATGGCGGTGCGTCTCAGCATAGCGGGAAACGTGATAGATCTCGGTGTCAACATGGATCTGACGGATGCCCACGTTGATGACTCAATCGCTCACGCCATGGAATGCGAGATTTTCGGCAGCACCGAGGGGCTCCACGATGCAGTTGCCAAGGCAGACCGTATTCTCTATCTGGCTGACAATGCCGGTGAAATTGTGTTCGACAGGCTCCTTCTCGGTCTGTTGCCGCTGGAGAAAGTGACTCTGGCAGTTAAGGGCGGTCCGATAATTAACGATGTGACGCTGGACGATCTGGAAGGTACAGGCATCACGGAAATCGTTCACGTGATATCCAACGGGGATAACGCCCCGGGGACGATTCTTTCCGGCTGCAGCGAGGAGTTCGTCAGGTGCTTCGATGCTGCCGATCTGGTGATCTCGAAGGGGCAGGGCAATTACGAAACACTCAGCGGAATGAAGGGCAAAGACATCTTCTTTCTTCTCAAATCGAAGTGCCCGGTGATCTCGCGAGATATCGGTTGCAAGCTCGGAAGCGTGGTAGTGGAAAGGCTAAACGCAGATCGGTAGTGGCCTGCGGGTTGCGTTTACAGCATCTTGATTACGAGCATCGTGATGTCGTCGGTCTGGGGTGCCGGGCCGCGGTAGTCGGATACTGCCTGAAAGACCACTTCCATGATTTCTGCTGACGACTTGTCGGCGTTTTCGCGGACTATGGCTTCGAGCCTGTCTTTTCCGAACAGTTCCTTCCTGGTGTTCCTGGCTTCCCAAATACCGTCTGTGCCTACGAAAATAACGTCCTTGCTTTGAAGCTTGATCGCATCGACGTCTTCATATTCCATTCCGCCAACCACGCCCAGCAGGGCACCGGTGGTGTCCAGTTTGCGGAATTGGGTTTCGCCCGGCCGCAACCATAAGCCCGCGTCATGCCCGGCCGAATTCCATTTGAGCGTGGCGTTGTTCGTGTCGAGCACCGCGTAGAAGAGCGTCAGGAAGTGGTGCGGATCGGTGTCTGCTACGAGATGCTCGTTCATATGATGCATGAGCCTGGCGAGGTCTTCGGGGTATTCCACGGCGTGGCTTCGCAGCAGGCCGCGTGTGGTAGCCATCAGGAGGGCGGCCTGGATTCCGTGTCCGGTGATATCGCCAATCGCCAGGCCAATGGAGTTGGCCATGCGCTCAGACAGATCGATGAAATCGTAGTAGTCGCCGCCGGTTTCATCGCAGTAAATGCTCTTACCGGCGATATCGAAACCGTCCAGTTGCGGGGTTGATTGCGGCAGGAGGCGTTGCTGTATCTCGCGAGCAACTTCCAGCGAGTGACTCAGGGTTTGCTCCCGCTCCAGCTTGGGCCCCATGTTATTGAACACATCACCGAGATCCTGAAGTTCATCGCCTGTGGTTATGTTCACTCTCGCTTCGAAATTGCCATCGGACAGTTGCCGGGCCGCGTTGACAAGCTGTGACACCGGGCGGGTGAGCCTCCTTGAGCTATGCATGGCCGCCATGATCGCTGCCACCAATACCGCCAACATCACAAATCCCACAGCTTTGACGGCGAGCACGAATTCGTCTTGCATGAACTTCTCGGTGGCCGCCGCTTGTGCGATGACTTTCTCGTAAGGGACAACTACCACCGCCAGTGACTGGCCGGGTGTCCACTTGCTATAGGCCCAGAATGCGTCCAGCGAGTTCAGGCGCATTCGTCGCACACCGGCCTTGCCGGCCAGGATATCCTTCTTCATTGCGGCGAGTTCTTTGCTGTCCGGTGATCGGAGGAAATTCCATTTGATGGGCTTTTCCCAGTCTTCGCCCTGAGATTCGTAGCTTTCCTGGGCTACTATAAGAAGATCATTGTCCCCGGTCTTTCCAGATGTTTCCTCGCCAGGATGTACTTGGAGTATCACGGCCGACGCCTGCCACTGGTCCGGTAGGTTTATTCCGCCGAGGAGCTTGGATAGCTTTACGTCGATTCCCGCCACGCCGATAAACTTGCCCCCGCGATTACGGATTGGCGTTGATACCGTCAGGCTTACCTTGCGTGTCGATACGTCAGGCAGCAGATGCCAGACAAGTGAATCCTGCTTTTTGGCCTGTTTGTACCAGGGACGATTTCTGGGATCGAAGTTCTTCGGATATCCGCCATGTCCGGGATAGGACATGTGAAGCCCGGATTCGAATCCTGCGTACATCCATGTGAAGGAGTTGCTCTCATGCTTCAGTAGTTCTGACAACTCGTTGCCGATGTCGCTAAGCCGCGCGATGTTGTCTTTTACGTTTTTGGAGGCGTCTCCGTCAGTCAGATAGAAGACCGGGTTTGTGAATGAAACGCGAATCGGTTGCTCTTGGCCATTGATGCTCTTGTTATATCCGTCCGCGTATTGCAGGTCAGCAGGGACGTTCTTTCTGGAGTCATAGTCCGTTGCATAGTGGACTTTTGTGTTGGCGGGAACTTCGCAGCTCAGTCGTTCCTCGATTCCCCTGGCCATTATCGTCAGAGCATGTTCGGCGTTAGTCCTGTCTCTGCGCAGAAGTTCTCCGAAGTCGCTAACCACCGCTTCGAGATGCTGTTTGGCATTCGATTCGATAATTCCACGAGTTTCAGTAGACAGGAATTCGCTCGCGTTCCTGAGAGATCGGACATGGAGCATGCAGACTATAGTCGCCGGGACGAGTGCGAAGCCAAGCAATAGCAGCGTTCGTTTTACGCGAATTTTCATGATACCTGTAATTGTGGCATTGCCCGGCGCGCAGGTCAATCCCGCATACATAATACATTAGATGCCAAATTCTCCCGCGAGCAATATTTCCTGTGTTCAGACTGCCTTGAACCGGACCGACTGGCCATTGGCGTTAGCATCACATCCCTGCCCGCCGCCGAGGAATATCTCGAATTCACCCGGCTCGAGCATTGGTTGTCCGTTATCATCATAGGCGCAGAACTGCGAGGCAGGCATAGTAAATTCTACCGTCTGCGTTTCGCCAGGCGTCAGGTGAATCCGCTGGAACCCGGCAAGCTGGCGGATTGGAACGGGCACTGACGCCTCCAGATCGCTGTAGTACGCCTGCACCACTTCATCGCCCGCGACAGGGCCCGTGTTTCGCACGTCTACTTTCACCGTCAGCATCTGGTCCGCGGAAATCTCGGCCTTGTCCAGTTGCAGGTTAGAGTAGGCGAAGCTTGTGTAGCTCAGCCCGTATCCGAAGCGGTACAGGGGCTCTTCGTCCATGAAGCGGTAGGTTCGCCCGGCCATGTTGTACTGCTCAAAGTCAGGCACTTGTGACATTGATTTTGGGAACGTCACGGGTAGCCTGCCTGCCGGGTTGTAGTCGCCGAAGAGAACGTCTGCGATTGCTGCCCCGCCTTTTTCGCCGGGGTACCACGCCCAGATGATGGCCGGGATGTTCTCTTGTGCCCATGAGATGTCCACCGGGCTTCCACCGAACATTACCAGTATGACAGGCTTGCCGAGTTTTACGAGTTCTTCAAGGAACTTCTGCTGGATTTCCGGCAGGGACAGGTCACGCTTGTCGCCGCCGGCGTCGGAGTCTACCGCGTCGCCTTCTTCGCCTTCCAGTTGGGCGGTAAGGCCCATTACTGCGATGATCAAGTCTGCACTGGATGCGTGATGCAGTGATACATCCTTATCGCGGCCGCCCCAAAGTTCGCACCCCTGATCATGCATGACCCGCGTGCCGACCGACACCTTGCCCACGATGCCCTCAAGAGGCGTGATGACAGAATCCGAGTAGCCATTGTAGTTGCCTTGCAGGGCGATCAGGTTGAACGAGTTCGGACCGGTGACCATTATGGTGTTGGCGGTCTTTGCCAGCGGTAGGATATTGCCCTCGTTTTTGAGCAGGACGACGGATTCTCTCGCCATTTGCAGTGCGACATCGCGATGCTTATCGCATGCGACAACTTCCGGGCCGATATCGGACCAGGGCACGCGTGCGTCGTCGTCGAACATACCCAGACGGAAACGCGCTTCAAACAGTTTTGTCACCGATTGGGTTATCGTCGCCTCGTCTATCAGGCCGGAGTCTACTGCCGCCAGCAGTGCGGGGTAGACCTCGCCGCAATTAAGCTCGCAACCATTCTTCACTGCCATCGCCGCAGATTCCGGCGCGGTGTTTGTGATTTCGTGAGTGGTGTGAAAATCCCTGATGGCCCAGCAGTCTGAGACCACATACCCGTCGAATCCCCATTCCTCGCGCAGTATCTTCTGGAGCAGTGTTGGGCTCGCGCAGCATGCCTCGCCGTTTGTGCGGTTGTAGGCTCCCATCACGGAAAACGCCTTGGCTTCCTGCACGCACGCTTTGAATGCCGGCAGGTATGTCTCGCGGAGATCGCGTTGGCTTACTACCGCGTCAAAACTGTGCCTAAGGCTCTCCGGGCCGCTGTGGACGGCGTAATGCTTCGGCGTAGCCACCAACTTCAGGTAGTTCGGGTCGTCGCCTTGCAGACCCTTCACAAACTCCACACCCATGCGGGCGGTGAGGTAGGGGTCTTCGCCGTAGGTCTCGTGCCCGCGGCCCCATCGCGGATCGCGGAAGATATTAATGTTCGGCGTCCACATGGTGAGGCCCATGTACGCACCGCGATTGCCCTGGCGGATTGCCTGATTGTATTTGGCGCGGGCCTCGTCGGAGATCACATCCGCAACGCGTCTCATGAGGGGTGTATTAAATGATGCAGCCATGCCGATAGCCTGGGGGAACACCGTCGCCAGCCCCGCCCGGGCCACGCCATGCAGGCATTCGTTCCACCAGTTATATTCGGGCACGCCAAGGCGAGATATTGGCGGGGCATTGTGCACCATCTGCGAGACCTTCTCCTCCAGCGTCATCTGCGATACGATGTCCGCAGCACGCTCTTTGGCGGAAAGTTCAGGATTCATATAACCGGCGGCTGATTCATCAGGCATTGCATCTCTCCATTATCTCAGTGATCCATTCGAGGCAATTGTTCGCGGCGACCCCATTGTGTGCAAGAGTCTTTCCGGAATTATCTCACGATTGTTTGCTGGCAATCATGAAATGCACAAGGGCGGCTCAGCAGAACCGACCCTTGTGCAATATGATGCCCCTTGGCGGGGTGTCAGCTACGCCATGTCCAGGTCAATAGCCTGCTCCATCGCATCGGCTGCGCCTGCCAGACGTTGTTTGCATGGCCCAAGCACCTGTTCTATATGTTCAGCCTGCTTCGCTTCGTCGTTCATGAACGCGCGGTAGCCCTTGCCTTCTTCCCTTGTCACGAAAGGTTCAAGTGCTTCGCTGATTGTCGTGAAGTTATCGGCGGCCCGCTTGACCAGCGGCTTGCTCGATAGCGCAAAGCCGTTGGCGCAGGCTCGAAGGTAGCTGGCAGCAGATGCGGCGCCGCTGTGGGCCACGTGAACGGTTGAGCTTGCGCAAGACCAGCTTTTTTCACCGCACGGTTTGCAGAATGGATCCTCACGAAAGCGGCTGATCCAGAGATCCATGGCAGGCAGCCCATAGATTACGTTGTCAGTCACGAATGGATCTCGGTCTGCCCTGATTCGTGCGATAGCCCTGTCCAGCACTTCCAGGTCGATATCATGCCCGTCGCGCGGGGCATCACGCAAGCTGATTGCCCAGCAGGATGGAAACGGCAGGTTCATGGGGTTGTCAGACCGGCCGTTGACGCTGGCGCCGGTGATGCATCCGTCGTCGTCAGCATGCGTTATTATTCCCCACGCAGCCCACGGTAGCCAGGGGTCGCATTTCTGCCAATGCCAGCCGCCTTCGATGATGATCACTTCCCCGCTGTCCATTGCCTGGCGAATCGGTGGCGCCCACGCCTTGCGGTATGCCAGGCATGCTTCTTCATCTTGCCAGTCGCCCGCCATCTCCGGTACCTGTACGCGACGGAGGTGCAAGCCCGCCCAGTCGGATACCAGATCGAACGCTCGGTCCCTGCCGGCCATCGTCCACCAGGCGTAGCAGTCTTCTTCGGTGCAGAATCCGGGACAGAAGGCGTTGCTTGATACCGCGTGGAGTCCGTCATAGTCCAGCTTCCTGCCGAGAAGCTCTGCTGCCGCCTGGATCGCCATCGATGCGGAGTCCCGCGAGTGGACATCGCCGTGTATGCTGAGATGTTCGTAGTCAGGCTTGGTTGATCTGTGCGATGCAAGCCCGCCAACGTGAGCTTTCAGGCTCGCCCACGTTTCAAAGCCGTAGTCCATCGCCAGGGCGAACTGCACCTCATGCAATGCAACTGTCGCCGAGAGGATCGTCGGATCAGACGCGTTGTGAAACCGGCGAAGCAGTCGCAGTGATTCACAAGTCTGGGCGTCTTGTGATCGGTGGGCGCGGAGCAGAGCCTTGGCTTCTTTCCGCAGGTGTTGCAACGAGGGTTGAGACGTTAGTGAACGTGACATATGCCACCTTCCTTTCTAATATGCCCGGGGCCTGCACGCTCAGGCAGAAAAGAAGGTTTCTGCGAAAAACTCTGGAAGGTGGGACTAAGCCCTGTCCGCAGGCCCGGAGGCGCCCTTCAACGCCGCAGTTATTATACACCACCTGGGTCTGTCTTCAAGGGTCCTGCGATCCCCCGGCCAAAGGATAGCATCACTCCGCGGCGATCTTGCCGGTGAGCATAGCGGCGACGCGGCCGCGAATCATGAAATGAACAAGGGTCGGCTCCTGGGAGCCGACCCTTGTGTTATGTGGGCCCTGTAGGATTTGAACCTACGACCAATAGATTATGAGTCTACTGCTCTAACCGCTGAGCTAAGGGCCCTAACTGTCTTAAAGACAGTGTTTTCCAGTCTTTTCCAGTCTTATGCCGATGGGGTGGGGCGTTTTGTGCCTCTTGCTGGCTGCCGGCGTTTCTGCCTGGCGCTAGCCCCAACGGGCCGCACAGTATAATACTTCTCGTCAGACGAAACAATACGTCATTTATAGTGAATGTGTTCATATTTGCGGCTGATTGAGCCCGGCTGGCGGTGAGCGATTTCCCGATATCGCCCGGCACGTGTGCTTGTTGTTGATAGAAAGCAGTTCTTGCCCGCTAAAGCCCGGCCATCCTCATGAGCCAGTTTGTGTTGCCTGTGTCTATGGTGGCGGTTGCCTGCATGCCCGGGCTGAGTTTGACTGGCGAAGATTCTATGGTTGCTTCTATATAGAAGATGCCGTCGCCGGTTGCCTGCGGGGTGACGATGGGGATTACGCGGCTGACTTTGGCATTGATGGTTCCGTGTCGCCATGCGGGCAGGGCGGCCAGCTCTATGATGACGGTCTGTCCGATTTTTACGTGGGGCAGGTGGCGTTCGTCGATGGTGAGTTTCACGATCCACGTGTCGGAGTTGAATATCTGTCCCAGCACGTGATCGGGTTTGACTACTTCGCCTTCTTCGAACCTGTTGAAGTAGACATTTCCGCTGATGGCGGCCCGGACTTGTCGCATTTCGAGTTCGGCTTTGTGGAGAGCCACTTTCTTCTTGGCCGCTTCGATATTGTCTCTGACTACGGCAATGCGCGTACTTATCATCTCGTCGCGGGGCAGTTTGAGTTCAGCCAGCCAGCTTCTTGCTACGTCCATCTCAAGTGTTGCTTCTGTGATTTCCCGTTGAGACACGCTTGCCGCTGCACCTTTGAGCCTTCGGAGGCGATCTGTTGTCAGTTCCAGCTTCTTCTGAGCACGGTGCGTTTGCTCCTTGCGGCGGGATTCATCCAGTTTGTTGGTAGCATGGATGTGTTCCAGTTGGGCGGCTGCGGCGGCGAGCTGTTCGATTGCCTGCTCATAGGCTGCCTGTTGCACCGAGCACTTTAGTTGCATTATCAGATCGTGTCTTTTCACCCTATTTCCATCGGTGACCAGCCATTTGTCTATCGCGCCTTCAACCGAGGGACGAATCTCCACTTCGCTATCGGTCATCACGTATCCCTTGCATTCGGTCCACCTGGTTGTGGAGAGAGTCCAGGCGCCGACGCCAGCGCCGATCACCAGTAGCAGCAACATAAGCACCACGCGTCGGAAGGTGATTTTGCGTTTTGGGTTTCTTCTGGGCGGTCGGTTTGGAGTCTCTTGTTCAGTCATGGCACTTCATCCTTGTGTTTGGAGCGTTCCCAACGCATCTGTAGCGTTCGAGCTGGCTGTGGCTTCGGCTGGCGGCGTCCGGCTGCATCGGCAATGCCTCACATTGCCTGCTTCGCCGTCCTTGCCAGCCTTGTCCTCGCCGACGCTCGATCCGCTACATCTGCATTGTGAATGCTCCAGCCGGTTACGTCTTCATTTGCAGCACATCGGCTGCGGTTGTTTGTTCTTCGTAGAGTTTTGCGAAAGGGCCGCCGGTTTTCAGCAGTTCGCGTGGCGGCCCGAACTCGGCGGCGCGGCCTTCTTCGAGCACGAGCACGAAGTCGCAGCTAAGCGCTATCGAAATCCTGTGAGATATCATGATCGCTGTTCGATTCTTGAGAATTGCACCGAAACCCTTAACGAGATCCGCCTCGGTTTGGGCATCCAGCGCGGAGGTGCAATCGTCGAGCACGAGCATTTTCGGATCGTAGAGCAGTGTCCTTGCCAGGTTCACACGTTGCTTCTGCCCGCCCGAAAGCGTCAGCCCGCGTTCGCAGGTGAGGGTTTCGTACTGTGAGGGCAGTTTCACTATGAAGTCATGAATTTGGGCACCCTGGGCCGCGGTGATTATCCGTTCAGGTGAAGATTCCTCCGAACCGTAGCGGATGTTCTCGGCTATCGTACCGTCGAATATGACCGGTTCCTGGGAGACGAATCCGATGAGTTTTCGCATATCGGTGATGCGGAAGTCTCGGATATCGATATCGTCGAGCAGGATGCTGCCTTCGCTGGGATCGTAGATGCGTCCTGCCAGCCTTGCCAGCGTGGTCTTGCCCGATCCGCTTGGGCCCATAACGCAGAGCTTCTTGCCGGCCGGCAGGGTGAATGACAGATTGCAGATCGCAGGAGATCTGTCTTCGGTGTAGCTCAGGGTTACATTGTCGAAGCGGATCTCGGGTGCGGCTTGCAGTATTGCTGCCGGGTTCTGGGGGTCGGAGATGGCGATGGGTTCATCAAGTACTCGCATAATCTTGTGCGAGATGGCTCGGAGCTGGTGAAATTGTCCGATCAGGTTTGACAGTGATGCAACCGGCGAGAACATGTACCCGGCCGAGGCATAGAACAGCAGCAGCGTCCCGAGCGACATGTTGCCGTCGCGAACCTTCAGCGTACCAATCCACAGCACCGCTACCATCATCAGTCCGCTTATTACGCTGCACACGATGGTAAACAGTGTGCTCAGGACCGCCGACGCCAGCGAATCCCGCACTATAAGCCGCCCGCGACGCAGGTAGTCCAGGCCTTCGAAGGCTTCCTTCACGAAGGATTTCACCAGGTAGAAATTGGATACCCTGTTGGTGATGTGAGCGTTGAGCTTGCCCTGTCGCTCTCTGAGATTCTGGTGAACTGTGCCTAATCTATTATGAAACCAACGGTAACACACGAGGTATGTGGGCAGGGCCAGGATCACCATGCAGCTCATTGGCACGTCGATACTGAACATGATAGCCAGTCCGACTGCCATCGTAAGTATGTTAGTGGGGATCGCATGCAGCAGTTGGAGCATAAGGGCCCGCCCATTTGAGACATCCGAGAACAGGTTCGTCATCTGCCTGCCGATGGAGTGCTGATCGTGATAGTTCATCGACAGGGCTTGCAGTTTATCGTATACGCTCCTGCGAAGTTCGAACTGCAACTTCTGGCCGATGCTTATCATGCGTTCGCGGATGATCCACGTGAATACGTGGTCCGCCGCCAGCACTGCCAGCAGTAGTCCCGCCAATATGCCGATCAGTGACATCTTCTCGCCGATGGGCTTGCCCACAGAGGATTCATGCCTCTGGTCCAGCGATCTTATGGATCGGTGGGGCGAGGGGGTTGCGAAGCGGCGGTTTTCGTTGGGCATGGCGGGGTTAATGTAGTTCTCGCCGGCTGTGTCTGCCGCCAGCAGGTGTACTTCCACGATATCGTCCGCGATGAACCTGCCTGCCCATGCGTAGAAGAATCGCGAGACATTGCCGGCCGTCGCTCCTACCGTCACGATCAGGATGACGCTGGCGATGTGCTTTCGCAGCAGGAACCGTCCGACAAGTCGGAACATGTCGCTACTTGATGCCTCATATCGCTGTTCGCTCAGCGGCTTTTCGTTGATTAAAGCCCAGAATGACCTGATTCGGTCAATCATATTATCTTCATTTCCAGTGCTTCGTATCGCATGAATCGATGGATGGTAATAGGCTTGCGAAATTCAAAATCCATCCGTCTTCGCCTGCGTCTTGCGTCTTGCGTCGTCACAAGTCGTAGCGGCAAGTCGGTTCAGCCCATACGACGAACTTGCTGGTTAGCGGTTTGTGTCAGGTATAGGTCTCTGTAGCGTCCGTTCGGCTTGGCCATCAGTTGCAGGTGGTTGCCCATTTCAAGCACTCGCCCGCTGTCGAGGACCACAATGAGGTCGGCGCTGACGATTGTGCTGAGGCGATGGGCAACCACGAAGCACGTTCGGTTCTTCATTACCCGCCGCATTGCCAGTTGGATCATGGCTTCGCTGTGGGTGTCCAGGCTGCTGGTTGCTTCGTCGAGCATGAGGATGGCGGGCTGGGCAACTATCGCACGTGCGATGCACAGGCGTTGCTTCTCGCCGACCGACAGTTTGGCTCCGTCATCGCCAAGCGCGGTGTCCAGGCCTTTATCGAATCCGTCTAACAGCTCGCCGAGTTCCACCATTCTGGCGGCCTGTTCAATTTGCTCGCGGGTCGCCTTGGAATCGCCGTAGGCAATATTCTCGGCCATGGTTCCATCAAGAATAATGGGCTCCTGGGGTACCATCGCCAGTTGTTTTCTGTAAGTTCGGGCGTTCAGTGACTGTATGTTCTTCCCGTCCACCAATATCTCGCCCGAGTTCACGTCAAAGTAGCGATACAGGAGGTTTATGATGGTGCTCTTGCCGCAGCCGGTCTGGCCGACAAGGGCTACGGTCTGGCCCTTGAGCACCGAAAGGTTCAGGTTCTGCAGCACGGGTTTGTCGTCTTCGTATTGGAAGGAGACGTTTTTGAACTGCACATCGCCGCCGATCGGATGCAATTTCTCGCCGGCTGAGTTGCTTATGACATCGCAGTCGGCGTTCATGAGTTCGAATATGCGATCAAGGGCTACTTTTCCCTGTTGGAGCTGGTTGGAAAGCTCGGCCAGCATGGATGCAGGCAGCAGCAGGCGGAAGGCGAATGCCGTGACAGCAGTTACGGTTCCGTAGGTGATTTCGCCGCGAATCGCCAGCCACGTGCCCAACAGCAGCAGTATGGAGTAGGTCCCCCAGGTAACCAGGCTGGACAGCAGCGAGTAGTTGAGGCTGAACATCAGGAAGCGATGATATACCCGCTCGGTGGAGAATGTTCTGTGCAGGAAGCTGCGGCATTCCTTGCGTTCGCGGCCGAAGGTTTTAACGACTATCGCACCGGTGAGCCTCTCCTGGGCTAGTCCAGATACGCTATCCATTTTTCGCCGGAAGCGTCGCTGGAGTCGCCTGATTTTGGGCACCATCCACTTGTAGTTGGCTACGTAGAGTGTCATGCCGATCAGCACTACTGCTGTCAGTTTCACACTGAGCGCCAGCATGACCAGCACCATTATCAGCCCGGTAACAAGCTGCACGATCAGTTGGGGAGCCTGCGTGGTCAGGAGGGTCTGTAATTGCTGCACATCGCCGCGGATACGCTCCATGAGCTTGCCGGTGGTGGTGTTCTGTAGGTAGCGGCAATGGAGGCGGTTCACGTGGCGGTACAGGTCCAGACGGATGTCGAATATCACCCGCTGGCCGAGCAGCGTGACTATGTATCCGCTTATCATGCGGAACACCGCAGCCGCCAGCGGAAGCATCAGGAATATCACCATGAGTGGCGCGAGCAGGTCGTAGCGACCCTTGCCCACCACGTGGTCTATTAGGAATGCGACTATCAGGGGCGATCCGAGATCGACGAACATGATCCCGAACATTGCGACAACCGCCCAGACGATTCTTTTTTTGTGAGGCCGGAGTGTTTTTAGAATATATGTCGTATGAGTCATGATTCACCATGCCCATGTTCATGCAAAAAAGGGGATTACGCCTGAGAGACTCACGACCCCTCAGGCCGTGTATTCCGGAACGCAATAGATTCTGTCCGAGCGATATTGGTGGATGGCAACCTGCCGGCGACAGCGGGCAAGCAGGCACTCACGAATATTTCAACCCGTCAGCTTCTTGGTCCGGAAAAAATCGGAATGATTCGAGAAAGACTCCTTGGTTGAGGCTTCTGGCCAATTCACTGGCCATTCAACCCTGTGCCGTCCCGGTCAAGGCGGGCACCTGTGGGCAGTCTCATCTGCGGCAGCCTCTGACCCAGATGAGCCCGAATGTCGCTCTACGCGATATTCGTATGGTACTACAAGTGGAGTGTATACCGGTTTTGCAACTCGTCAATCTTCGAATCGGTAAAGAGTGCAGAAAAACTTCAGGCATTTACAGAAGATTGCAAATTTACTTGGTATTGCGGTGCAGCAGGCTACGCAGACCTGGCCATATACGCCAATAGCGCCCGCCCAAAGGCGAGAAAAACTGTGGACAGTTGGCGATTCAAGAGCCCCTGCCAAGGCGAGGGCCTCTTGAATAGGGCAGATGAGCGGCAGAACGTGCCTCCGGTGGCATGCAGGTGAAATGGCAGAAGCACCGGCCGCTGGCGAACAGGATTTCAGACAGGCGGCTCACTTGTGGTTTCCCGGTGGGAAGTGAGCGAACCGAGCGGCGAATCCCCAGCTCACTGGTCCAATATAATCTCGCCAGTCAAAAAAAGGAGGCACATTCACATCCGAAGCCCTATCCGACGTCCAGGCCTTCGCAACGATAGTGATGAAGGCAGCAGAAACCGGATATAGATTCTAGCCACCGCCAGGAATGCTACCCTCTTTCGAGGCCATGAATTGGCAGACGTTCCGGGGCTTCCGCATTATCAATAGACTGGCTGCAACTGCCAAAGACCGGCATAGCGTTCAGGTAACTGGACAATCCTCTCGCTTTGGTATTCCTGCCAGCAGGGCTCTTCATAGAAACCTTCTCCGCCTTCTCCGCCTTCTCCGCCATGGAGGAGGTATTCCGGCAAGCCGGCTGGGTTCGCGGCTACGACTCTCTTGAAGAATCCGCTGTCACTTTCGATAGGTGTCCATCCGCCACCCAGCCCGCTTCCCGGCTGAATAATGGACAGGATGCGCGGGCGGATTCCTGTTCTATTGTAGAGTCCCATATAGGTGTCACAGGCTTCTCCGGCCAGATAGAACAGGCTGATGTATCGGGGTCCCTGCGAAGAATCATTCCGCTCCCAGATACTCCAGTGCCCAAAGGGGACACATTTGCTTTGGGCTTCTTGAAGCTCATCAAGTTTATCATCTTCACCGGTCGGCGTAAGAGGGGGGCTCCATCCCTCGGGGATTACTTTATCGCGGAGTATCTCACGCTCGGCGACAATGTGGTACCCGAGCATGCCTCCATCGCCGTCATTCGCGTGAATATTCTCAAGATACTGTTTCCGCGAAACGGCATAGTCAACATAAACAAAAGATGCGACATTACCCGCTAGGAACTTGATGGGCGTACCATTCAGCCCGCAGGCCGGATAGAACAGAGAATCGGTCAATACCGATTCCAGGGGAAACGGCATGTTGCCCATCGTATCGTTTTCAACAATGTCTATTAACCACTTCGGAGTCTCTACCCTGGTCAGTTCGTCTATCATGCTACTGTCCCTGCTGTTGGTTGATGTGCAAACAAGCCCTGTAAATGTACGGGATGTTTGATTCTTGGCCATTCGGTTCGACATAGGCCCCCAGTAGCCAGACGAGATTGTCAACCTGCGAGTATTCAGAAGAAGGGGACATGCCGACTCCCATCAGTGAATACTCCAGCTTCTCAATGAGTTCTTTGTCTTTGCGTCCAATCAGATCTGCAAGCTTTCTTGCGGTCTTCTCGGGTAGTTCCCAAGGGCGAGGGAACCATCGATCGAAGAGCCTCATGATGTGACGGTCAGGCTTGAACCCGCTCCACCCAAGATTACGTAAGAACTCGCTACCCAGCGCAAAGCCCATGCCGGGAAGCTTCACATTCTCAGGCAAAACCCTGTCGTCTTCCGCAATTTGGTTTTTCCGCACATCCGTCGGGTCGGCCAATACACCCACCACACACATCATAACCTGTTCTTGGGGCAACCCGCCGAACTGTGTCTGCGCCTGTTCTCTGAGAATATTGGCGGTGCGACAGATAACGCTTTCGTAGTAGTCATCTGTGTCGGTAAGGAGTTGTGCCCAACGCACAACTGCGTCGGCGTCTCTCGTCTGAGTTTGGCCTGGCAAGTATGTGGCCAGTCTATTGGAGAATGCCCCTTCGTCCATGACGCGTATGGCTTCCCATGTTTCACTGGGATCGTAATC